>NZ_JANGBZ010000029.1:0-35733 GCF_024462915.1 Clostridium sp. DFI.5.61 | reverse complement strand
CCCCCCCCCCCCCCCCCCCCCCCCCCCCCCCCCCCCCCCCCCCCCCCCCCCCCTCTATCCATTGGCAGACAGGGCCGGGGGCGCTATACTGACCTCACAAACTCGATCTGGAGGTCATGGATATGTATTACAGCAGCGGAAATTACGAGGCATTTGCCCGCCCCCGTAAGCCGGAGGGCGTGGAACGGAAATCCGCCTGGCTGGTGGGTTCCGGCCTGGCCAGCTTGGCGGCCGCCTGCTTCCTGGTGCGGGACGGGCAGATGAAGGGGGAGAACATCCACATCCTGGAGGAGCTAAAGCTCCCCGGCGGGGCCTGCGACGGCATCCAGGACCCCACCCGGGGCTTCGTGATCCGGGGCGGCCGGGAGATGGAGAATCACTTCGAGTGCCTGTGGGACCTGTTTCGCTCCATCCCATCCCTGGAGCACCCGGAGAATTCTGTTTTGGACGAATACTACTGGCTGAACAAGGAGGACCCCAACTATTCTCTGTGCCGGGCCACGGTGGATCGGGGAAAGGACGCCCATACAGACGGGAAGTTCACTCTGAGCGACAAGGCCGCCCTGGAGATCATGAAGCTTTTCCTCACCCGGGACGAGGACCTGTACGACAGGACCATCACCGACGTGTTTACCGAGGAGTTCTTCCGCTCCAACTTCTGGCTCTACTGGCGGACCATGTTCGCCTTCGAGACCTGGCACTCTGCCCTGGAGATGAAGCTGTATCTCCAGCGGTTCATCCACCATATCGGCGGCCTGCCCGACTTCTCGGCCCTGAAATTTACCCAGTACAACCAGTATGAGTCCCTGATCCTGCCCATGGTGCACTACCTGAAGGAGCACAATGTGCAGTTTCAGTATGACACGCAGGTCACCAACGTGATCTTCGACATCGCCCCGGGCCGAAAGGTGGCAAAGCAGCTGGTGTGGGTCCGGGAGGGCCGGGAGGAGGTCAGGGAGCTCACTGAGGACGACCTGGTGTTCGTCACAAACGGCTCCTGTACGGAGAACTCCTCTCTGGGCAGCAACGACCGCGCCCCGGAGTTCCTCACTGAGCCGGTGGGGGGCTGCTGGCAGCTGTGGCGGAACATCGCTGCCCAGGACCCGGCCTTCGGCCGCCCGGACAAGTACTGCACCAAGCCGGGCCTTACCAACTGGGAGTCGGCCACCGTCACCACCCTGGACGACAAGATCCCGCCCTATCTGGAAAAGGTATGCAAGCGGGACCCCTTCTCCGGGAAGGTGGTCACCGGCGGTATCGTCACGGTGAAGGACTCCGCCTGGATGATGAGCTATACCTTCAACCGCCAGCCCCACTTCAAGGCCCAGCCGGAGGGGCAGCTGGTGGGGTGGATCTACGGCCTGTTCACCGATGTCCCCGGGGACTATGTGAAAAAGCCCATGCGGGCGTGTACCGGCCGGGAGATCTGCATGGAGTGGCTGTACCACCTGGGGGTGCCGGAGGAGGAGATCCCCCTGCTGGCGGAGCAGTCTGCCAGCACCATCCCCTGCATGATGCCCTACATCACCGCCTTCTTCATGCCCCGGACCCGGGGGGACCGGCCCGACGTGGTGCCGGAGGGCTGTGTGAACTTCGCCTTTATCGGCCAGTTCGCCGAGACGGCACGGGACACCATCTTCACCACCGAGTACTCCGTCCGAACCGGTATGGAGGCCGTCTACACCCTGCTGGACATCGACCGGGGGGTGCCTGAGGTGTGGGGGTCTTGCTACGATGTGCGCTGTCTGCTGGATGCCGCATCCAAAATGATGGACGGCAAAAAGCTGACGGAGATGGACCTGCCCTTCCTGTATGGATTCGTGGAGAAGAAGGCCCTGAAGCATGTGTCCGGGACCGTGATAGAGGAACTCCTCCTCCGCTACCACCTGATTTGATGTCTCCCGCCCCAGCCTGGTGCTGGGGCGGGACTTTTTTTGCCTTTTTTATTGACAAAAAGGGATATAGGTGATATGGTTAATTACACAAGTAATGAACCAATAAACCGAAGGACAGGAGGCGGTGAGATGCATGGGACCCTCAGCGATCAGTCACTGATCTATCTCCAGATCGCTCAGATGCTGGAGGACGACATCCTGCGGGGCGTCTACCAGGAGGAGGAGCAGGTGCCCTCCACCAATGAGCTCTCCCGGGTCTATCACATCAACCCGGCCACGGCGGCCAAAGGGCTCAACCTCCTCTCGGCGGAGGGGATCCTGTATAAGCGCCGGGGCATCGGCATGTTCGTGGCCCCGGGGGCGGAGCAGGCCGTGCGGGCCAAGCGGAAAGCGGCGTTTTACGACAGCTATGTGCGGCCCCTGGTAAAGGAGGGGGCCTCCCTGGCTGTGACCGGGGAAGAACTGCTGGCCATGGTGCGCCGGGCCATCGAGGAAGGAGAAGCCAAATGAATACAGGCATTTTGAAAGCGGAGGGGCTGTGCAAGTCCTATGGGAGCAAGCGGGTGCTGGAGGGGCTGGACCTGACCATCCAGCCGGGCAGGATCTATGGGCTGATCGGACGAAACGGGGCGGGTAAGACCACCCTGCTGGGCATCCTCACAGGCCAGAACACCAAGGACAGCGGGCAGGTGACCTGTGATGGAGAGCCGGTGTGGGAGAACTGCAGGGCGCTGGAGCAGATCTGCTTTTCCCGGGAGCTCCAGCCCACCCTGTTCTCAGGTCCCAACAACCAGAAGGTCCGGTACTACCTGAAGTCGGCCGCCATATTCTACCCCAACTGGGACCAGGAGTATGCCGACCGCCTGCTGAACGAGTTTCAGCTGGAACCAAAAAAGAAGATCAGTCAGCTGTCCAAGGGGCAGATGTCTATGGTGACCATCCTGATCGCCCTGGCCAGCCGGGCACCCATCACCATTCTGGATGAGCCGGCGGCGGGGCTGGATGTGGTGATGAGGGAGCGGTTCTATCAGCTGCTGCTGGAGGACTTTGCCCAGACGGGGCGGACCTTCCTGGTCTCTACTCACATCATAGAGGAGGCCGCCTCCGTCTTTGAGCAGGTCATCATCCTGGACCAGGGGCGCATCCTGGAAAACAGCCCCACAGAGGAACTGGTGGAGCAGTTCCGCTATATCTCCGGCCGGGAGGACGTGGTGGACCAGGCCTGTGCCGGCCTGGAGGTCCTCTCCGTCCAGCAGATGGGACGGCACAAGACCGCTGCCGTCCGGGGGAGCGACGCCCAGTTCCGTCAGGCCCGGCAGGCCGATGTGGATGTGTCCCCCATGAACCTTCAGAACGTGTTTGTGGCCCTGTGCGGCCACGGAGATGCCCAGTAAGGAGGGGAAGGTATGAGAAAGGAATTCCGCTTCCTGCTTCAGTCGGCCAGGATCAATCTGGCCCTGGTGGCGGGATATGCGGCGGTGCTCACCTTGGGAGCCATCCTGTTCCCGGCCCCGGAGGGCGAGCGAAATCTGTTCTACAATTATTTCATTTCCGCGCCCATCACCGTCTCGTTCATCCTGTTTATCATGAGCTTTTCCATGGGCGCAAACAACCTAAACATCTCCCTCACTCTGGGCGGGCGGCGGCGGGACTACTTCTGGGCCCTTCAGCCGGTTCTGGCGCTCTATGTAGGGACCAGCTGGGCCATCCAGCTGCTGATGTCGGCGGTGCCCAAGGCGCTCCGGTGGACCGATCCCTGGGGGTGGGATCTCTCACTGCTGGGAGGCTGGCCCCTGTGGGTGTACCCCCTGGTGTGCTGGACAGTCCTGGCCTTTGGGACCCTCTGCGGTCTGCTGATGGTAGAGTCCAGGGTATGGAGGGGGATCGTGGTTGCTCTGGCCGCAATGGTGATGACGGCAGCCCTGATTTTCCTGATGGTGATGGCGGCGGGGCCCAAGATCCCTCTGTGGGGCGATCTTCCCTATATCCTGGGGGGCGTTCTGGCAGTGGTCCTGGCGGTCAGCGAGTTCTTCCTGTGGCGTAGGATCACCCGTTTTTCTGTGAGGTGAGCATATGATGATGAAAATGATCCGGGCCAACTGGGTGGATCTGGCCCAGGGCTGCGGAGTGGTGGCGGGGATTTTCCTGGCCATCCACCTGATCACGGCGGGGGTGCTCTTCTGGGGCCATCCAGACAGCAGCGTCACCATCTCCGGGATCGCTCTGCCCGCGGCGGCGGGGCTGATGATCCTGGTCGTTACCGCCACCTATCTGGCCATCACCTTTGACCAAATGGTGCGCTTCAGCCTGACACGCCGCCGGGCACTGGGGCTGCTGATGGGGATGGCCGGGGCACAAGCGCTGTGCTCCATGGGGCTGGCCGCCCTGTTGACCTGGGTGGAGCGGGCCACGGCGCCCATGCTGTGGAAGGCCATTTCCGGCGCGGCGTCGGTGACGCTGGAGCGGAGCGGACAGGTGATCCCGGAGCTGGGGAGCACGGCGGCAGCGGAGGCGGTGCCCTCCCTGCTGGTGGTGGATATGTATTTGGAATGGTGGTGGTATCCAGCCATCGTCCTGGCCGCCATTGCGCTGGGGCTGATTATCGGAGGCGTGATCCAGCGCTTTGGAGGAAAAGGAGGCTGGTTCCTGTGGGCCATCTGGATGGCGGTCATCTTCGGTGATTCCCTCTTCGGCGGCTTTGTGTTCCTGAAGGATCTGGTCCCCCTGATGGTGGTCCTGCTGGCGGGGTCCCTGGTCTGGTCCGTGTGGTCCCTGCTCCACGCAGTGGTGAAAAACTGAAAGGAGGGGGAGGCCATGATACCGGCGGGTGCCATCCGAAAGAGAGTCATCATCAGGCAGTTCCTGGAGGCGGGGGCGGTCTCGGAGGAGACGGCCAGAACGCCGGAGGAGGCGGGGGTCTTCCAGGGGCTGGGCATCAAATTTGACCAGCTGGTGGAGCGGGGCGTTCTGGTCCCCTGTGCTGGAGGACGGTATTACGTGGACCAGTGCAAAAGCGGTTGAAAAAGGGAGGCGCTTCCGCCGGAAGCGCCTCCCTTTTTTCATTATGCCGGTATTCCCCGGCGCCGCAGTCATTTCCCGCGCCGGGACCAGACTTCTATGGTATCTAAGGGATGGATCGAATGCTCTGAAAGCCGCTTATTTGATGGCCTTGGTCCGCACGTCCTCGGCCAGAAGGGCCTGGAACTGGACGCAGGACATGGCGCCCAGGTCCTCACCGGAGCGCATGCGGACAGAGACGGTCTGACCCTCCATGTCCCGGTCGCCCACCACCAGCATATAGGGGACCTTCTCCATGGTGGCCTCCCGGATCTTCTTGCCGATCTTCTCGTTGCGGTGGTCCACCTCTACCCGGAAACCGGCCTCATCCAGGTCCTTGGAGATCTGGTCGGCGTACTGGGCGGCCCGGTCGGTGACAGGCAGGACCTTCACCTGGACGGGGGCGAGCCATGCGGGGAAAGCGCCGGCAAAGTGTTCGGTGATGACGCCGATGAACCGCTCGATGGAGCCCAGCACCACCCGGTGGATCATCACGGGGCGGTGCTTCTGGCCGTCCTCGCCGGTGTACTCCAGCTCGAAGCGCTCAGGCAGCTGGCTGTCCAGCTGGATGGTGCCGCACTGCCAGGTGCGGCCCAGGGAGTCGGCCAGATGGAAGTCCAGCTTGGGGCCGTAGAAGGCGCCGTCCCCCTCGTTGATGACGAAATCCTTGCCCATGGCGGTGATGGCGTTTTTCAGGATGTCCTGGTTGCGCTCCCACTCCTCCACGGTGCCGATGTGGTCCTCTGGCATGGTGGACAGCTCAATGGTGTAGCTCAGGCCGAAGACGGAGTAGACCTCGTCGAACAGGCGGACGGTCTCCTGGATCACGTCCTGCATCTGGTCCCGGGTCATAAAGACATGGGCGTCGTCCTGGTTGAAGCAGCGCACCCGGAACAGGCCGTGGAGGGCGCCGGACAGCTCGTGGCGGTGGACCAGGCCGATCTCGCCCACCCGCAGGGGTAGCTCCTTATAGGAGTGGGGCTGGCTGGCATAGACCAGCATCCCGCCGGGGCAGTTCATGGGCTTGACGGCGAAGTCCACATCGTCAATAACGGTGGTGTACATATTGTTCTTATAGTGGTCCCAGTGGCCGGAGCGCTCCCACAGCTGACGGTTGAGCATGATGGGGGTGGAGATCTCCACATAGCCGTACTTCTTGTGGACCTGACGCCAGTAGTCCAGCAGGGTGTTCTTCAGGGTCATGCCCTTGGGCAGGAAGAAGGGGAAGCCGGGGCCCTCGTCCCGGAGCATGAACAGGCCCAGCTCCTTGCCCAGCTTCCGGTGGTCCCGCTTCTTAGCCTCTTCGATCTTGGCCAGATAGGCGTCCAGCTCGTCCTTCTTTGGGAAGGCGATGCCGTAGATGCGCTGGAGGGTCTCCCGGTTGGAGTCACCGCGCCAGTAGGCGGCATTGCAGGCAGTGAGCTTCAGGGCGTTGCCCTTGATGCGGCCGGTGGAGTCCAGGTGGGGACCGGCGCACAGGTCGGTGAACTCGCCCTGCTTATAGAAGGAGATGTGGGCGTCTTCGGGCAGATCCTGGATCAGCTCCACCTTGAAGGGCTCTCCCTTCTCCTCCATAAATTTGACAGCCTCCTCCCGGGGCAGCTCGAACCGCTCCAGCTTCAGCTTCTCCTTGCAGATCTTCCGCATCTCGGCCTCGATCTGCTCCAGGTGCTCGGGCGTGAAGGCGAAGGGGGCGTCCATGTCGTAGTACCAGCCCTCGTCGATAGAGGGGCCGATGGCGAGCTTCACCTCGGGCCACAGGCGCTTGACCGCCTGGGCCATCACATGGGAGCAGGTGTGCCAGTAGGTCTGGCGGTACTCAGGGTTTTCAAAGGTAAATTCATTTTTGACTTCTTCGGACATCAAAATACCTCCTTGCGTCCGCGGGGGTGCGCAGGGCGCGCCCCCCAAAGGCTCTGAGGGGCAAAACAAAAGCGCCTCGCCCCTGAATCTCCATCAGGGGTGAGGCGCAGTAAGGCGCTCCACGGTTCCACCCTGCTTGCGGTTTTACAGAAAACCGCCGCTTGTGACCGCTGTAACGGGCGGGCCCGTCCCGGTCATCCCGGGCGGCTCAGGAGTGGTACCAGCCGCGGCAATGTCGCAGGACGCTTCCAGCCTTTGCGTCCCTCTCTGGGCGAGTCCCGCGGCCTCTTCTCCATCAGTGCTCATTTGACAAACGCACTATATCACCAAACGCCCGACCTGTCAAGTGGGGAATGGAAGAAGGAAAGGAGCCGATCTCAGCCCAGCACCTCGAAGAGCGCGCCCCACACGTAGTCCAGGTCCTCAAACCGGACAGAGGGGGCAAGGCGGAACACGGCGTCCTCCCCATCCTGAAGGACGGTGACACCCCAGTCCCGCTCCAGCCGGTCCAGCACCCCGCCGGTGTCCTGGCCGGGGAAGCGGGCGGTAACGGTGCCGGACGCCTCATCCACCCCCGTCACTCGGGGCCCGCCGGGGCCGAAGTCCTCCAGCCGGGCCTTCAAGTGCCGGGTCAGGCGGGCCACCCGGGCCCGGTCACCAGAGGGGGCTCCGGGCCGGGCCAGATCCACCCGCCTCACAGCTTGGTCTCCATCGGGGTACTGACCACGTACTCCCGATAGTTCAGCTGACGAAGCAGGGCGGGGAGAACATCCGCGGTCTGCCGGCTGTCATCCAGGGTAACATAGGCGCTGTTCAGGGCAGCCCGGCCCAGCTGGCGCAGAACGCCGTAGGAGTAGGAGGCGGCGCTCTGCTCCCCGTCCAGAGGAACGGCGTCCAGGCTCTCCTGCCAGCAGACCCAGCCCTCCGCCTCCAGCCCCTCCCACAGGGCCTCTCCGCAGTAGACATAGCGGGTGCAGCTGCGGGTCTGCTCCGCCAGGGCGCGGTTCCCTGCCTCCAGCTCCGCTCGGGCTCCCTCTGGGGTGCCGGCCTGGACAAGGATGCCAACGCTGTGCCCGGTGCCCAGCAGGCGGCGGACCATGTCCCCATGGACAGAGAGCTCCTCCGGGGCGAAGAAGAAGACGCCGGATTTTCCGGATTTCTCCAAAGTGGTGAGGATGCTGTCCAACGCCTCCCCCGTCTGGCAGCGGAAGGCCAGATAGGTGGGGATGGAGGTGGGGTCCAGCTCCTGGCCCGGGGGATCGGCGGGGACCGCTGGGGTGACGTCAGGGGTCTCAGGTTCCTCCACAGGGAGCAGGCTCTTTTGGTACTCCTTCAGCTGGAGGTTCATCTGGTTGCCGGCCGAGTCGATGAAGACCTCGTCGGTGAGGATGGAGCGCCGCCCGTTGGAGGCGGTGTCGTCCCGGTTCTTGATGCGGACCAGATAGCCGTAATCGGTGTGGAGATAGGAGCTCCGCAGCCCGAAAAAGTCCACCACGATGTTCAGGGGGAGGTAGATGCGGCCGTTGCGGGTGATGGCCCGGCCGCTGAGCAGCTCGCCGGTCTGCTGGTCCACGCAGATGCCGGAGTTCAGGTCAAAGACCAGGATGCCGCTGAGGCTGTAAAGGGTGATGGTGCCGCTGCTCTGGCTCTGAGTGAGGCTGACCCCCAGGGTCACGCCGTAGCTGGCGTTTGTGGCGCTGCCGTCGAACAGGGAGGCGGGCACGTAGAGGACGCCTCCGGACCAGAGGGGCATGGTGTCGGAGGCCAGGGGCAGCAGCTTGTTGTTCAGGGAGGTAAAGCACACCTCCTCCAAAGCCGAGGCGGGGGACAGCAGGGCCAGACACATGACCAGGGCGCACAGCAGGGCGCCGAGACGCTTTTTCAAGGGGCACACCTCCGTTTCCAGTTGATAAGGGGATTATAGCATAGTATAATGAGAATCACAAGCAGCCGCGGGAAAGGCGTGTTTTCATCCATTTTTAAGAAAGGCTAAAGGACACTTCAAGCCCGGGCGGTTATACTGACGTCAGAACAGGCAGACTGCCCGGAAAGGAGCGATTCAGGATGGAGATCACAGTGGAGATGGTAGAGCGCCTGCGGGAGAAGGCCCCCGTGTCCTACGCCCAGGCCAAGGAGGCCCTGGAGTACAGCGAGGGGAATCTGCTGGACGCCCTGATCTATCTGGAGGAGAAGGGGGCCATCCCCCAGGCGGAGGGGACCCGGTGGTCGGGCCGGGAGGAGAAGGAGTCCCAGCCCACGGCGGCCGAACTGGTGGTCCAGGAGACACCGGAGCCGGGAAAGAAAAAGAAGCACAGGAGCCCGCTGGGCGTGGTGGTGGTGTGGCCCAAGGGGGAGAAGCGACGGGGCCGCTCCCTGCGGGAGCTGCTGTCCCGGCTCTACCGGGTGCTGGTAGATAACGAGCTGGAGGTGTGGCGCCGGGATGAACCGGTGACCTCCCTGCCCCTGCTGATCCTGTTGATCCTGTTTGTGTTCGCCTTCTATGTGACCATTCCCCTGCTGCTGATCGGGCTGTTCTTCGGATTCCGCTACCGCTTTTCCGGCCCCGAGCTGGAGCGGGACAGCATCAACGACGTGATGGAGAACGTGGCCAGCACCGCCGCCGACATGGGGCGCCAGGTAATGGATGAGCTGCACCTCCAGTATGAGAAGCGGACCCGGGACCGGGACGGCAAGGAATAGATCTCCGGGGGAGTGCCCGGATGTTGAGGTGAGAGAGGATATGGAAGAAAAGATCCTTCTGGTGGAGGACGAGGAAAAGCTGGCTCGGATGGTGGAGCTGGAGCTGCGGTATGAGGGCTATCAGGTGGACAAGAGCTTCGACGGCCGCTCCGGCCTGGAGCGGGCCCTGTCGGGGGAGTACGACCTGGTGCTGCTGGACATCATGCTGCCCCAGCTGTCCGGCATGGAGGTGCTGCGCCGCCTGCGGAAGGAGGGGGTACAGCTCCCCGTCATCATGCTCACCGCCCGGGACAGCGTGGTGGACAAGGTATCCGGCCTGGACTCCGGGGCGGACGACTATATCACCAAGCCCTTCGCCATCGAGGAGCTGCTGGCCCGCATCCGGGCGGCCCTGCGGAAGCGGGGGAGCGGAGAGCGGCCGGAGGAGCCGCTGCTGTCCGCCGGTCCCCTGACCATGGACGTGGAGCGCCACACCGTGGCAGTGTCCGGGACGCCGGTGGAGCTGACCCGCCGGGAGTTCGACCTGCTCCACCACCTGCTGGAGAACAAGGGCAGGGTGCTCAGCCGGGAGGCCCTGCTGGACAGCGTGTGGGGATTCGACTTCGTGGGGGAGACCAACTCGGTGGACGTATATATCCGTTTCCTCCGCAGCAAGATCGACGAGGCCTTTGACATCAAGCTGATCCACACTGTACGGGGCGTGGGCTACGTCATCCGGGAGGAGTAAGGACGGGAAGAAGGGGAGCTGATTCATATGACGATCGTTTATACCTCCAAGACCGGTTTTACCCGGGAGTACGCCCAGATGCTGGGCCGGGCCGCCGGGCTGCCGGTCTGTGCCCTGGACGAGGCTACGGGAAAGGTGGGGCCCGGGAGCGACATCCTGTACCTGGGATGGCTGATGGCCGGGCATATCAGCGGCATCGACCACGCAGTTAAGCGCTTTCATGTCCGGGCCGCCTGCGGCGTGGGCATGACGCCGCCGGGGGACAAGGTGCTGCAGGACCTGGCCCGGTCCAACTATGTGCCAAACGCCCCCATCTTCTACCTTCAGGGCGGTTGGGCCCCGAAAAAGGTGGGGTGGCTCCAGCGCCGGATGGTAGGGATGGCCACCAGGGGGCTGCGGCAGTCCCTCCAGCAGAAGCGGGAGCGGACCCCTCAGGAACAGCGGCAGCTGGATCTGCTGCTCCGCGGGGGCAGCTGCGTGGCCTTCCGGAATCTGACGCCCCTGCTGGAGTGGCTGAAAAAGCAGGAGGGCTGACCGGCTGCGGCATGGAAGGAGAGGAGGGGGCCCGGTGGGAAAACGGGACATGAAGAACAAGACGCCCCCCAGCGGGGCCAAGTCCCAGTCGCTGGTCCTGCGGCTGAATACCCGGCTGTTTTTCCGGCAGCTGGGGATCTTTCTGTGTATGGACCTGCTGCTGGTGGTGCTGGCCCTGATGGGGCAGCTGATGTGGGCGGAAAAGCGCTGCGCGGACGTGGCCCAGCTGGTCCAGGAGCGGGGCGTGCCCACCGCGGAGGCCGTCCCCTGGATGGCGGCCAGCGACTACACCATCATCCCCCTGGACCGGGAGCCCAAGGGAGTGGACGTAGGGGAGCTGGGGTGGTTCTCTGGCGGGGAGGCAACAGCGGACGGCCTGCGCACCTATGTGCTGTTCTCCTACTACACCGTGGAACTGCCCAACGGCGGGGAGCCCTACGCCATTACGGTGGATCTGTCCGGGATCGGGCGGATGTTGAAGTGGGCGGGCTTTATCCTCCTCACGGTGCAGATCATCTCCCTGATCGCCAACCTGTTCCGCAATGCCGGGACTATCCGCCGCACCCTGAGGCCCATCCAGGAGCTGGCGGCCACTGCCGCCCGGCTCAACTCCATGACCCACATGTCCAGGCGGGAGCTGGAGGCCCTGGCCGGCGAGCTGAGCAAGATCAACGCCACCCACCTGGACAGCCGTATCGACCTGCCCGGCACCCAGAAGGAGCTGAAGACCCTGGCCAAGGCCATCAACGACATGCTGGACCGGGTGAACGCGGCCTACTCCGCGCAGATGCAGTTCGTCTCTGACGCCAGCCACGAGCTGCGCACCCCCATCGCGGTCATTCAGGGTTACGCCGCTCTGCTGGACCGGTGGGGCAAGGACGACCCGGAGGCCCGGCAGGAGGCCATCGACGCCATCCGCTCCGAGTCGGACGCCATGGAGCGTCTGGTGGAGCAGCTGCTGTTCCTGGCCCGGGGAGACAACGACACCCAGCCCATCCGGCCGCAGCTGATGGACCTGACCGCGGTGGCGGAGGACGTGCTGCGGGAGGAGCAGATGATCCACCCGGAGCGGGCCTTCCTGGCCCGGTGGCAGGGGCCGGTGGTGGTCCGGGCCGACCCGGGGCTGGTGAAGCAGGTGATGCGCATCCTGATGGACAACAGCGTCAAGTACAGCGGCCCGGAGGGGCGGGTCTATCTCCGGGTGTCGGCCCAGAAGGACTATGCCAGGGTCACGGTCCAGGACGAGGGGATGGGCATCGTGCCCCAGGCCATCCCTCATATCTTTGACCGCTTTTACCGCACCGACAGCTCCCGGGCCCGCCAGACCGGGGGGACCGGGCTGGGGCTGTCCATCGCCCGGTGGATCGTGGACCGCCACGGCGGCTGGTTCGAGGTGGTCTCCCGGGAGGACGTGGGCACCCGCATCACCTTTGTGCTCCCCCTGGAGGGGACGGCATGAGCTGGTGGGTCTATCTTCTCCGGTGCGGGGACGGCACCCTCTACACCGGGATCACCGACGATCTGGACCGCCGTCTGGCCGCCCACAACGCGGGCCGGGGAGCGAAATATACCCGGAGCCGCCGCCCGGTGACGCTGGTGTGGCGGGAGGAGCAGCCGGACAAGTCCGCAGCCCTGCGGCGGGAATACGCCGTCAAACAGCTGACCAGGGCCAAGAAGCTGGCTCTGATCGAAGGCGGGCCGCTTGTGTAGATGGTGTTTTAAGACCTTCACTGCTTATGGCGCTGAAACCAAGGATGTCCGTTCAGCTTCCGATGAACCTCTTGATTTGCCAAAATTCTAAAGTGAAGGTGAGCTTATGGAAAAACACAATCATTTTAGTGAACGGCGCTGCTTTGACACGAAACATACTGTTCTCCAGGCTTGATTTATCAAAAGACCCCGGCCCCTTCCGAATGGAAGGGGCCGGGGTTCTCATTTCTATTTAGCTCTTCAGCCTCTGCGTGAGAGCAGGGATGCGGCCGGCGGCGGCGATCATGCCGATGCTGGTACCGTCCGTTTGGGACGACCGATTTTGCCTTCTTCTTTATATTTGGGAATAGCCCTCATAATTGGTTATTTATGATATATCATATTCTGCCCTGGATCACAAACGCATTTTCTCCCAGAGTGTGTTGAGCTTTCATCAAAAAGCGTCTGTTTCACCCCAAAAGGTGCGATTTTCCGGAGCAGGATGACAGATACAGCTGGATATGGTAAAATAGGGGAGCCGATCTTAGGAGGGCGCCATGCTGATCTATTTGACCATGATCGAGGCGGAGGAGGACCGACACCGGTTTCTGTCCCTCTACCGCCGATACAAAAAGCTGATGCTGTATATCGCCCACGACATCCTGCACGACCCCCACGACGCGGAGGACGCGGTGCACGAGGCTTTTTTGCGCCTTGCGGAAATGATCGAGAAAATTCATGAAATTGACTGTCCTGAAACCAGGTCTCTGATCGTTATGATTACAAAGAGCAAAGCCATCGACCTGTACCGGAAGAAAAAGCGGCGGGCGGGGACGGTCCCACTGGAGGACTGGACCGCCGCCGCACCACCCCAGGCCGAGGGTGTGGAGCGGGGGGACGGGGTGGCCCGGGCCATTGCGGCCCTGCCCCGGCGTGAACGGGATGTGCTGCTGCTGAAATACGACCAGGGATATGGCAATTCCGAGATCGGGAAACTTCTGGGCCTGCGGCCGGATCACATATCCCAGATCGCCCACCGGGCCAAAGAGCACCTGCGCAAAAATTTGGAGGAAATGGGGGTGGAGGTATGACCGATCAGGAGCTGGACCGCCTTTTGTACGCCCACGCCGGGGCGGCCCGGGACCTTGTGCTGGCCCAGCTGCCCCCGGAGGGCGAGCTGCCCGACATCCCCACCTCCCCCCGGTTCCAGCGGCGCATGAAGGCCCTCATCCGCCGGGCCGACCGCCCGGGCTGGGCCAAGGCCGCCCTGCGCTGTGCCCGCCAGGCGGCGGTCATCCTTCTGGTGTGCGGGACCCTCACCTTCTCCAGCCTGATGGTCACCTCCCAGGCCTTCCGGACCCAGGTCATCGCGGTCATCACCCAGGTGTTCCAGGAGTTCACCGAGTTCCGCTTCTCCGCCCGGGAGGAAACGGCGCGCAGGGCCGGGGACGTCGCCCTGACCTATCTGCCCGAGGGCATGGAGGAAATCCGCCGGAGCGGCAATCATATCAGCCTCCACATCTTCTTTGAGGACGCGACAGGAAACACCATGCGGCTGACCCACACCGTCATCGGCGATAAAACCTCTCATGTTTCGATGCTGGACACCGAGGACGCGGAGGTGGAGCAGTTCTATATCCAGGGTGAACAGGCTACCGCTATCTCCAAGGGACTGGACCACACCATTCTCTGGACCAGCGGAAACAGCGTCTATCTGCTCACCGGGACCATCGCAATGGACGAATTGAAGCTGGTGGCTGCGGGGGTCCAATGACCCAGTAAAAACTTTTGAAAAAATTTTTGGATTTTTTTGCGTTAACTGTCAAAAACAGCCTCCCCCCGTCGTTATGATATATGAACGCACGGAGGGAGGTGATTTTTATGCGTATCAAAGCAAGCAAGCTGCTGGCGGCGGTGCTGGCCCTGTGCCTGACTCTGGGGACCGCCCCCGCCGCCAGCGCCGCCGCTCTGCCCCAGTCGGCTCCCGGCAGCCAGGACATTACCCCATATTTCCTGTACATTAAGGGGCAGGACTGTATCCTGGATATCTCAGGGCGGACGGCATACATCAACGCCTGGGTCAGTGGACAAACCAGCGTGGCCACCAAGTGCAAGGTCCGGGCGGAGCTGCAGGAAAAGTCGGGCACTTACGCCTGGACCACTGTGGATTTCTGGACTGACCAGCAGAATGGAACCTGGGCCGAGGTGGACGAGACAGCGGCTGTGACCTCCGGTAAGACCTACCGGGTCAAGGTGACCGTCACCGTCTGGGCCGGGAGCCAGTCGGAGAGCCAGACCTTCTATTCCGACGAGGTGGAAGCGTAAGGCACACAACCAAACTCAAATGAATAAATGTCAGGAGGTTCTGTATGAAAAAGCAATTCGTAAGTATCCTCGCCGCAATAACCATCTTATGTAACTTGTGTTTTACAGAAGTTTACGCATTTGAGGATAGTACCTCGGCTTTGAAAGAATTTACGTTAACTGAGAACACCACATTTTTTAAATCATCCCATAGCACCGTAGCCCAGGATGATTCAGAGAACTACGCCAATATAAGTATTGACTCGGCTGGACAGGTTGCCTCTATTACGTTTTCTATCGATGAGCACGTCTATACCGTCAATATGACCGGTATGCTTGACGCAATCTCCTCTGGAACAAACACCGGATATGTTGGTGTATTTGAAGGCACATTTGATCCCGATTCAAATGACCCCACTTTTGCACCCTTATCTAAATCTGATTTACCCATTATTGCCGATATTGTATTCACGGGAAATGAATCCTTCTGTGCTTTGACTTTTGGAGATGCCTCCGAAAATAAGAACCCCATAATTTATCATTTTGGCATTTATTCTGACTCCATTCGTAATATCTCCAAGGCATACATAGTCAGCCTTGAAAACGATAATATCGCCATTGCCGCCAAGAGTACTTCCCGTGCCACCGTTGATGCAGAAATGCGTGTGCAAGATTACGCCGCAATTAAAAGCGGTACATACTCTCTGGGTGAAGTCAGTATTTTTCAT
Source organism: Clostridium sp. DFI.5.61 (assembly GCF_024462915.1). NCBI lineage: Bacteria > Bacillati > Bacillota > Clostridia > Eubacteriales > Clostridiaceae > Clostridium > Clostridium sp. DFI.5.61. Next base: position 20,236 of record NZ_JANGBZ010000029.1, on the reverse strand, counting down.
GCAAATCAATTGCGAAACCAAAATACTATGACTGTGGCTGCAAAAGTAAATTCTGATAAAGATAATGCGGTTTCGTACATTAACACCAGCTTAGGTTATCCTGCTAGCAAGTACACCGTAGTTGCCTACCCTGATACAGCGTATATCTCTATTCAGGGAAATCATTCAAATTTCCATGCAGCGTCCGGTAGCATCACTCCCGACAATAACGAGACCCGTGTTAGTCTTCCCATCTATTTTTACGCTGGAGAATTCCTTGGCATACAATCGGTATCCCTATCTCTTGTAACTAGTAAGACCTCCGTTACTACTTCTCCTTATGGTTCAAACTCTCCCCATGATGATAACAAGGTATCTTGGGAAATCTATCGCCAAGGTGGTTTCAATGCAGATGGCTCTTATGAAGATAAAACAGGTATCGGTGTAAAAGCGAGCTATCAGTTCGAAGGTACCGTACAAAATTCTATGTACACCTCCCTTACTACGACTGGCAAGCTCCGTTACACCTATGTGGTAGAAGAAAAGAGTTCTTCTGGAAACACGGATGCTTTTGTTTATCATTTTACGACAGCAAGCAAATCCCTCTATACTGATGTTGAGATTCTGCCTTGATTAAGGTATGAATGTGCAAAATATGATCAAAAAATGCGTCTTCCCTTTGACCCTGTTTCTTCTCTTGATCTTCTGTTTGTTCACCGGAAAACAGCTTTCTCAGTTTTCTGATTTAGACAGCGCAGATTTAATTCCCAAACAATGTGAAATTGGAGTGATTTTCGAATATCAGAACGATCTCCCCGATTCCTTTAAAATCAATGACGGAAACAGCCTGGCTAGGTATTTTAACTCCCTGAGATTGGAAAAAGCTGATTCCGATTTTGATGAACCATGGGTTTTCCGTATCACGTTTTCTTCTGCGCTGGGCGGTTTTGGTGCTGTCAGTGGCGAATATGTTTCGATCCCCCCCGATGCTGAGACCCTGACTGTTTTAGTCGGCGATAGCAAAATGCTGATTGGAGATGTCTCTTACAGGCTTCCTTCTCCCGATTTCCTGGATATCTTAGAAGTAAAATACAATTATTTTAGTGAACGACTCTACTTTGATACCAAACACACTGTTCTCCAAGATTGATTAAGACCCCCCGGGCCCTTTCATTTGGAAGGGCCCGGGAAGGGGCATTTTTATTTGGTTTTTCAGGCTCTGTATCGGCGATAAAACTGCTCATGTTTTGGGGTGGACAGGTGAAGCAGTTCTTCACCCACGGCGAGCAGGCCGCCGCTATCTCCAAGGGACTGGACCGCACCATCCTCTGGACCACCGGAAACTCCGTCTATCGGCTCACCGGGACCATTTCAATGGATGAATTGAAGCAGGCAGCTGAAGCGATCCAATGAGCCAAAAAAACGTTTCACAAAAATTTCCGGATTTTTTCTTCCCTTTCAACTCCCTCCGCCGGTATAATAGATAGATCGATACGAAGGGGGGGTTTTAGTATGGCAGGACAGATGTTCTCAAAAAACAATTTCAAAAATCTTTTTCTGCTCTTTTTTATCATCTGCCAGTTTGGCGCAATAGTTTCCGACAGCCATATCTGGGACTGGGGCGTTTATCTGGCCCTGAATATTCTGATCGTTCTGTACGTCTATCTGCGTCCAGGTGAAACACGCACGAAGTCCTCCCAGCAAAAACTCCTGATCGCCGTGCTGATCCACACCGCAGTCATCATATCCACACTCTGGCGCGCCTATCGGGTCAGTTTTATCATGGATATCTTTTTTGATATTTTGGACTTCTGGGCAATTTTGGGATTTATTCTGATCCTGAAATTTGGCTTGTCAAAGAGATAGAACTGCTGCCGGGATGTAAGAGAACGGAACGGTCGCACAAAACCAGTATGGCAAACACATAGTCATACAAATTTTCAGAAGGTTTATCTTAACGGATTCGCTTCAATGGAATATTCAGCGGTCTATCCCAGCAAGGGCAGGCCGCTGAATATTTTAAAAATACAGAAACTATAACTGCACATCTGTTCCGCCGGGTGCAGGGTGAGTCCTATGAAATTTATTATGGAATTATTTACCCTCCTAAGTTATTGTATCCCTTTCGTCACAATACCTGTATTCGCGGTAAGTGCCATCTTGATGATACGTACTTTTTTTGCTGAGCAGGCTCCCGAGCAAAGTAAGAAAAGGAGACGGTATCTTGGTTACATGCTGGTCTCCTTTCTTTTTTTCTGCCCTATTTTTTGGGGGGGAGTTTACTTCTCATTTTACTGTATCCCTTTCTTCACAATACCTGCATTTGTAATAAGTGCCATTTTGATGATACGTACTTATTTTGTTGAGCAGACTCCCGAGGAAAGTAGAAAAAGGAGACGGTATCTTGGCTGTATGCTGGTCTCTTTTCTCCTTTTCCTGCTCTTTTTTGGGGGAGTTATCTTAATGCTGTCATGTGTGATCGATTGATTTTCAAAGGAGTTTAGTAAGCAACTTGCGATTTACATAAAATTATGGTGAATTGTCATCTGGACAACTCACCATAATTTTTTAACCACTGATTCTTTTTATTTAGTTTTTCAGGCTCTGCATCGGCGCCGGAATTCTGCCGCCCCGGTCCACGAAGGCCTTGGCGGAGAAGGGATGGACCGGCTGTACCGGGGCGGAGCCCAGCAGGCCGCCGAACTCCACCGTGTCCCCCACCTGTTTGCCGGGGGCGGGGATGAGGCGGACGGCGGTGGTCTTGGAGTTGACCATGCCGATGGCTGCCTCGTCAGCGATGATGGCGGAGATGGTCTCGGCGGTGGTGTCCCCGGGGACGGCGATCATGTCCAGACCCACCGAGCACACGCAGGTCATGGCCTCCAGCTTGTCCAGGGTGAGGGCCCCGGAGCTGGCAGCGGCGATCATGCCCTCGTCCTCGCTGACGGGGATGAAGGCGCCGGACAGGCCGCCCACCGAGGAGGAGGCCATCACGCCCCCCTTCTTCACCGCGTCGTTGAGCAGAGCCAGGGCGGCGGTGGTGCCGTGGGTGCCGCACACCTCCAGCCCCATCTCCTCCAGGATGCGGGCCACGCTGTCCCCCACAGCGGGGGTGGGGGCCAGGGAAAGGTCCACGATGCCGAAGGGGGTGTCCAGGCGGCGGCTGGCTTCCTGGGCCACCAGCTGGCCCATGCGGGTGATGCGGAAGGCGGTCTTTTTGATGGTCTCGGCCACCACATCGAAGGGCTGGCCCTTCACGCTCTGAAGGGCGTGGTACACCACGCCGGGGCCGGAGACGCCCACGTTGATGACCCGCTCCGGCTCGCCCACGCCGTGGAAGGCGCCGGCCATGAAGGGGTTGTCCTCCACAGCGTTGCAGAACACCACCAGCTTGGCGCAGCCGAAGCCGCCCCGGTCCGCGGTGCGCTCCGCCAGCTCCTTGATGGTGCGGCCCATGAGGGCCACCGCATCCATGTCGATGCCCGCCTTGGTGGAGCCCACGTTGACGGAAGAGCACACCAGGTCGGTGGTGGAAAGAGCTTCTGGGATGGAGGCAATGAGCTTCCGGTCTGCGTCGGTCATGCCCTTCTGGACCAGGGCGGAGAAACCGCCGATGAAGTTGACGCCGGTAGCTTTGGCCGCCCGGTCCAGGGCGGCGGCAAAGGGGGCGTAGTTGTCTGTCTCCGCCGCAGCGGCCACCAGGGCGATGGGGGTGACGGAGATGCGCTTGTTGACGATGGGGATGCCGAATTCCTTCTCGATGGCCTCGCCGGTGGCCACCAGATTTTCGGCGCAGCGGGTGATCTTGTCGTAGATGGCGTCACAGGCCTGCCTGGGGTCGCTGCGGGCGCAGGACAGCAGGGAGATGCCCATGGTGATGGTGCGCACGTCCAGATGCTGCTGGTCGATCATCTGGATGGTCTGCATGATCTCGTGTTGATTGAGCATAGTTTCCTCCTGTAAAAGGCGGTGTGGCCCCGCGGGGATCGCGCTGGGCGGCCGGTCCGCGGCGGTCCTCCGCCCTCAGATTCGGTGCATGGCGTTGAAGATGTCCTCCCGCTGGATGCGGATGGACAGCCCCTGTTCCCTGCCCGCCTGCTCCAGCAGGTCGGACATCTCGCCGATGGAGGCGGTGCAGGCGGAGAGATCCACCAGCATGACCATGGTGAAGTATTCCTGGAGCACGGTCTGGCTGATGTCCAGGATGTTGATGCTGTGCTGGGCCAGCAGGGCGCAGACGGCGGCAGTGATGCCCACCTTGTCCCGGCCGATGACAGTGACGATGGCCTTCATAGAAGACTTCCTTTCCACAGTAAATTTTGAGGAATGCGGAGAGACGGGGGAGGAGAAAGCCGCTGCGCGGCGGGGCCGGAGGCAGGCGCTGCTCCTCAGCTCAGCTCGTCCAGAGTGAGCTCAAAGCCGGGGAGGAACTCCTCCATAAAGCAGCGCAGGGCGGGCAGCGGGTTCTGAAGGAGCGCGGCGTAGGTCTGCTCCTTGGCCTTGCGGAACTCGGTGTTCCCCGCCTTCAGCTCCTCCAGGCACTTGAGGTAGGCGGAGAGCTTGTCCGCCGCCTTTACCAGGTCCCGCACATGGGGGTCCGGGATGGTGATGGCCTCGTCATAGGCGGGGCGCAGGTCGGGGGGCAGCATGGACAGCAGCTTCTGCTCCGCTACGGCCTCTACCGCCTTGTAGGCGGTCTGGATGTCCGGGTTGTCGTACTTGATGGGGGTGGGCATATCGCCGGTAAGGATCTCACTGGCGTCGTGATACAGGGCCGCCACCGCCACCACGCCCGGGTCGGTCTGCCCGCTGAAGCGCTCGTTCTCAATGACGGCCAGGGCATGGGCCAGCACTGCCACCATGTGGGAGTGCTCCTGGACGTTCTCAGGGTCGGTGTTGCGCATCAGGCCCCAGCGGCTGATGTAGCGCATCCGGGCGATCATGGGGAAGAAATGATAGGGCACGGGGCGCCCCTCCCTCTGTTGAGATAAAAGTTATTTTATCATAGCCCGCCCCGGATGTAAACTGTTAAAAGGGGAGGCGGGGCGGCAGTTGACGGATGGGCGGGAATCGGAGATAATAGATCAAAGGCTCAGGGTCTGCCGCTTCCGGGGCGGAGGGGGCCAGGGGCCGGAAAGGGGAGAGCCGCGATGGCAAAGAAAAATTCCCGCAATACCAAGGGGCGCATCATCCAGGCGGCATGGCAGCTGTTTTACCAGCAGGGCTATGACGATACAACGGTGGAGGAGATCATCGAGGCATCCGGCACCTCCCGGGGCTCCTTTTACCACTATTTCGAGGGCAAGGACGCCCTGCTCTCCTCTGTCTCATTCCTGTTCGATGAGAAGTATGAGGAGCTGATGGCCTGCATGGACCCGGAAAAGGACCGGTTCGAGGTGCTGATGGAGCTGAACCGGGAGCTGTTTGCCATGATCGAAAACTCCATCTCCCTGGACCTGCTGGCCCGGCTGTACTCCTCCCAGCTGGTCACCCGGGGGGACAAGCATCTGCTGGACCACAACCGCACATATTACAAGCTGCTGCGGCAGATCGTCCTTCAGGGGCAGCAGCGGGGAGAGCTGAGGGGAGATGTGACGGTAAATGAGATGGTGCGGGTCTACGCCCTGTGCGAGCGGGCCCTCATCTACGACTGGTGCCTGTCCGGGGGGGACTACTCCCTGCTCCAGTACGGCAGGATCATGATGCCCATGTTTTTGGGAGGATTTCGGACAAGTCAAAAGAATTTTGTACAAAATATCTAAAGGATGATTTTAGAAAGTGTACGGCTGAAATCCCGCAGTATAAAAGAGAAAAATGGGAAATAGAGAGAACACAGTATAGAATTTATTCTATACTGTGTTCTGTATTTTGTTCTTAAGATCTCCATGCTATAATAAAAAAACGCCGTGCGCTGCCGGCAGCCGTCCTGCTCCTGCTTTGTGTGTGGGGGAGCCGGAGGGTAACAGAATATGAGGAGAGATACTATGACCATTTCGCAGATCTGCATCTGCCTGGCCATCGCGGTCTATCTGATCGCCATGCTGGGCGTAGGCGTCTGGTTCTCCAAACGCAACAACTCCGTAGACGACTTCTATCTGGGGGGGCGGAAGCTGGGCCCCTTCGTCACCGCCATGAGTGCGGAGGCCAGTGACATGTCCTCCTGGCTGCTGATGGGGCTGCCCGGCGTGGCCTACCTCTCCGGCCTGGCGGAGGCCAGCTGGACCGCCATCGGACTGGCTGTGGGCACCTATCTGAACTGGCTCATCGTGGCGCGGCGCATCCGCCGCTACTCCCACCAGATCGACGCCATCACAGTGCCCCAGTTCTTCTCCAAGCGCTGGGGGGATGAGCGAAACCTGCTCTCCGCCATCGCCGCCGTGGTCATCATGATCTTTTTCGTGCCCTATCTGGCCTCCGGCTTCTCCGCCTGCGGAAAGCTGTTCGCCTCCCTGTTCGGCATCAACTATGTTTCCGCCATGCTCATCAGCGCCGCTGTCATCGTCATCTACACGGTCATGGGCGGGTTCCTGGCGGCCAGCTTTACCGACCTGGTCCAGTCCATTATCATGACGGTGGCCCTGGTGGTGGTGCTGGGCTTCGGCGTGGCGCAGGCTGGCGGCATGGAGGCGGTGATGGACAACGCCCGCTCTCTGGCGGGCTACCTGTCCCTGGTCAACATCCACGACCCGGCCACCGGGGGCTCTGCCCCGTACAGCCTGCTCACCATCTGCTCCCTGCTGGCCTGGGGCCTGGGCTACTTCGGCATGCCCCACATCCTGCTGCGCTTCATGGCGATTGAAGAGGAGAAAAAGCTGGCCCTCTCCCGGCGGGTGGCCACTACCTGGGTAGTCATCTCCATGGGCGTGGCGGTGTTTATCGGTGTGGTAGGCAACGGCATGACAAAAGCGGGGGCCATGGAGCAGCTGTCCGACGCGGAGACAATCATCGTACAGATCGCCAACCTGATCAGCTGCTACGGTGTTCCAGCCGCTCTGCTGGCCGGCGTGATCTTGGCGGGTATCCTGGCCGCCACCATGTCCACTGCCGACTCCCAGCTGCTGGCCGCCTCCTCCTCTGTCTCCCAGAACCTGGCGGTAGAGTTCTTCCACCTGAAGATCAGCGGAAAGAAGAGCGTGCTGGTGGCCCGGAGCACCATGGTGGTCATCTCCCTGATCGCAGCATTCCTGGCCCGAGACCCGGACAGCTCTGTCTTCCGGGTGGTCTCATTCGCCTGGGCGGGCTTCGGCGCCGCCTTCGGGCCGGTGGTGCTCTTTGCTCTGTTTTGGAAGCGGTCCAACAAGTGGGGGGCACTGGCAGGGATGGTCACCGGCGGCGTGATGGTCTTCGTGTGGAAGTATCTGGTGGCTCCTATGGGCGGCGCGCTGGCCATCTATGAGCTGCTGCCCGCTTTTCTGTGCGCCTGCGTGGCCATCGTGATGGTCAGCCTGCTGACCCCCGCCCCGGAGCAGAGCATCCTAGAGGCTTTTGAGTGCTTTAAGTCCAAGCAAAAGCAGAAATAACGATAGAGGAAAAAGCCTCGCAGAGTTCGCGCCCGCAGGCGCGAATCCAGTTGTGATCTGTTTTCGCCGGCGGCATGTGCGTCGGGGAAAACACTTCTCAGGCTGCAAGTGTGGGGTTTGTCCGCTTGCGGCGGACCAATCCCGCGCGCGGCAGGCTGCTGCTTTCTCAAAAAAGTGGCAAAGCCGCTTTTTCGACAGTCTCAGGAAAAGGGCCTTTGGCCCTTTTTCTTTTTGTCCCAGCGCGGGTCTTAGAGGAGTTTTTTGGAAAAAGTAAGAGCGGATCGCCCTGGAGTGGGGAAGGACATCCGGCAGCTGAACCCAGGAAGGAGTGTGTCTGGGAAGCGAGCCCTGGAGACTGCCCTTGTAAGAGAGAGCGGCGGACCCGCTGGGCCCTGCGGGGGGGCGGACTGTAGGACCGGCTCGCCGAGTTGCAGCGCCTGGCCTGGAATGCATAGACCGTCTTACTTGCCCAGTCATGACACGTGCCCCTCTGCCCCAAACATGCCGCGGTACAAAAGCTTCAGTCAAAATATTATTGACATATGACGAAAATGGAGCTATACTAAAGAGGAAAGAGAGGGGGCGGTCCCATGGCGCGGCCGGTAAAGCGGAGAAGGGTATGCGGGCTGCCTCCTGTGGGGGCGTTCCGGCCTGAAGGAGGGCCAGGCGGCCCAGTGATCGAGGTGACAGTGGACGAATATGAGGCGGTGCGGCTCATCGACCTGCTGGGGCTGACTCAGGAGGAGTGTGCTGCCCAGATGAATGTGGCCCGGACCACGGTGCAGGCCATCTACGACTCTGCCCGGGAGAAGCTGGCCCGCATGCTGGCGGAGGGCAGGCCCCTGGCAGTCCAGGGGGGCACTTACGACCTGTGCGGTCAGGCGGAGCACTGCTGCGGCCGGCGCTGCCGCCGCCGGGGCGGGGGAGAGGGCCGGTGCGAAAACGGCCGCCTGACCTGCCGGGAGGAGGGCCGCTGCCCGGGACGGTCTGGAGTGGAACAGAACAGGATGAAACAGGAGGGACAGAACATGAAAATAGCAGTGACATATGAGAATGGACAGGTCTTTCAGCATTTTGGGCACACGGAGCGATTCAAGCTCTATGAGGTGGAAGACGGAGCGGTGACTGCCAGCCAGGTGGTGGACACCGCCGGCAGCGGCCACGGGGCGCTGGCTGGATTCCTGCGTGAGCGGGGCGTCCAGACGCTGATCTGCGGCGGCATCGGCGGCGGGGCCAGAACAGCCCTGGCCCAGGCGGAGATCCAGCTCTATCCCGGCGTATCGGGGGCGGCGGACCAGGCGGTGGCCGACCTGCTGGCAGGCCGATTGGCCTATGACCCGGATACAGTGTGTAGCCACCACCACGAGGGGGACGGAGCCCATCAGTGCGGCGGCCACGGAGAGGGGGAGGGCCACTCCTGCGGCCATTCCCACGGGGCTGGCGGCCAGGGCTGCGCCGGACATCAGGGATAAAAACGTCCCGGCATCCAATCAGGATGCCGGGACGTTTTTTACTTACAGTTTGCCAGCTGGAGCTCAGCCCAGATTCAGGGCTTCCTTCACCTTGGCGATGATGTGGGCACCGATGTCGCGGGAGGCGTCGGTGCTCTGGGCGCCCAGGTGGGGGGAGACCAGGAAGTTCTCGCACTCGAACAGGGGGGAGTCAAAGCCGGCACCCTCGGTCAGGCCGCCGCCGGCCAGCTCGTTCTCCATAACGTCGGAGGCATAGCCGCCGATCTTGCCGGCCTTCAGGGCCTCGTACATGTCCTGCTCATTGACGATGCCGCCCCGGGCCATGTTGAGGACCACGGCGTCATCCTTCATCTCGGCCAGAGACTTGGCATTGAACAGATCCTTGGTCTCGGGGGTGAGGGGCATGTGGATGGTGACGAAGTCGGAGACCTTCAGCAGCTCGTCGATGCCCATGCTGGTGGCCTGCTGCTCCTCGAACACGTGGGCGGGCAGGTAGGGGTCATAGGCCACGATGTTCATCTTGAAGGCACGGCCCAGTTCGCCCACGCGCTGGCCGATGCGGCCGAAGCCCAGGATGCCCAGGGTCTTGCCCCGCAGCTCGCGGCCCACGAATTTATACTTGTCCCAGGTCTTGTTCACCTTCACGTCGTAGTTGGCGGGGATGGTGTGGCGGGACAGATCCAGCATCTTGGAGAAGGTCAGCTCGGCCACGGCGTTGGCGTTCAGGCCGGGAGCGTTGAAGACCTGCACGCCCTTTGCCTTGCAGGCGTCCATGTCCACGTGGTTCAGGCCCACGGAGCACACGCCGATGACCTTCAGGTTGGCGGCGGCGTCAATGATCTCCTTGGTGATCTTGGGGTCCACGCGCATGATGAGCACATCGTAGTCCGGGATGAGCTTGACCAGCTCCTCCTGGGTGGGGAGCATGTGGGTGTCCACCTGCATATACTTGCCCAGCTCCTCGGCGATGGCACTGTGGACGGCATCAATGATCAGACATTTCATGGGAAATCTTCCTTTCTTCTTCATATTGGGGCTCTTTGGCGACTCAGGTCGGAAGATGCCCGTTTCCGCCCGGCATTGGTAAAATAGGCAGAAAATCTTCCAGTTATCATGATTATAGCATGACAGACTAAACAGGGACATCACATTTTTCCTGAGGGTTGCCACAGTCGTTCAACTGTGATAGAATACTTGCAGGAAGAGAATGGAACAGAGGGGCGCCCGGAACCGGAGGGCGGAAGGAGCGGCTTTTGGAGGGAGACACGTGAATTTTTTACATCTGAAGTATTTCCTCATGGTGGCGGAGGAGCTGAACATCACCCGGGCTGCCGAGCGGCTGTATATCTCCCAGCAGTCGTTGAGCAACCACATCAGCAACATGGAGCGGGAGCTGAATGTGAAGCTGTTCACCCGCTCCCCCAAGCTGGCGCTGACCTATGCCGGAGACCTGCTGGTGGACACGGCCACCCAGATCCTGGATCTGCACAGCCAGTACCTCAACAAGGTGGGGGATATCAACCGGCACTATATGGGGGTGCTGCGGGTGGGGATCTCCTACACCTGCGGCTTGGCGGTGCTGCCTGAGATCCTGCCCCAGTTCCGCAGGGAATTCCCCATGGTGGAGTTCTCCATGTTCGAAGGCAACTCCTCCGAGCTGGAGGACGAGCTGGCCCACGGCCGGGTGGATCTGGTCATCGCCTTCCACCCCATCATGCTGGAGGGGGTGGAGACCGTCCCCCTGACAGAGGACCGGCTCATCATGGTGGTGCCCAAGGTCTTCACCGACCAGGTGTTCGGTCCCCGGGCGGAGGAGATGCGGGCCCAGTACGCCCAGGGGGCGGATATCACCGCCTTCCGGCAGATGCCCTTCATCCTGCTCAAGCGGGGCAACCGGGTGCGGGGCATCGTAGACCAGTACCTGAGCCGGTGCTACTTCAAGCCCAAGATCATCCTGGAGACGGAGAACACGGTCACCACCCTGGCTATGGCCCGGGAGGGGATGGGCATCGTCATCTGTCCCCAGCTGTTCCTGCGGACCATCCAACTGCCGGGGGTCAAGCCCGCCCCGGAGGATGTGGACCTGTTCCCCCTGGCCGACCCCTCCACCCTGAGCCGGCTGGTGGTGGGCTACCGCCGGGACCGGTATCTGTCCCACTTCGCTGAGCGCTTCATCCTCATCGCCCAGGACGTGCTGAGAAAATAAGCGGCGTATTCCTGGCAGACAGCCGATCCTTCCCTGTAATGGAGATGACCAGAGGCCCCAGTCCGTACTGCACACGGGCTGGGGCCTCTGGTTTCAGATCCGTTCATTCCAATGGGAGACTGTGGGCGCAGATATCCAGGAGCGGTCGACAAAGCTACTGATCCAGATAGACCCCAGTATAAGGACCCTGGAAGGAGGCCTCTAATTTTGATAAGATGTCCAAAACCCGGCCCGTATCTGCCGGGATCATAGAGGATGTCACGCCTTCAGTTACTTTATAAATTTGATATTCCATGATATCAGATAGCTCATGATAAAATGCGTTGCAGCTCCTTTGGACCCAATATCCCCCAGACAGATCCTGCGTACAGAAGAAACAGGCCCTTCTCAGGGCGGACGCCTGTTTTGCTAAGTGGCCTTTGTGACGAAATAGGGGCCCAGCTCAGGCTCATGGGTGACGATGTAGGCCCATTCAAAATCGGGGTCCACAAAGTAGAAGTCCCCTGAGCCCCGGAAAAAGGCGGCCTGGAAGGGCTGGAAGCCGTCGATCTGATAGAATTTATAGATGTCGGCAATTCCCTGATGGGGCGGGGCGGGCGGCCTGAAATCGAAGCGATAAAATTCGCTGAAACGGAGATGGTACAGACCCAGGACGCTGGGGTGGCTGCGCCGGTCAAAGGCCTGCTCCGCCGCCTCCCCCTCCAGGAAGGGGCACAGGCGGCAGCTGAAGGCGTGCCACAGTTCCTCCGTGACGCAGTGGCCGCAGAACTGCTCGTCGGAGACCGCGGGCAAAAACGCGCGGCGGAATCTGGCCTCAAACTCCAGGAAGCGGACCGTGGTCAGACGCCGGACCGACGCCCCCTCTTGGGAGAGGCGGACCGTGATCCCGCTGTCGTATCCAGGGGCCTCCCAGAAGCAGTCCAGCGGCAGGGACAGCCGCAGGTCGGCCCCGCCGTCAGGCTCTGCCCAGAAATATTTTGTGGGGTTCCCATCCATCTGTTGGCCTCCTTTTTACCAAAGGCATTAAAAATTGGTTTTCCTATGCAGACAGCGGCGCGATTCGCCTGGCAAAATATCACCGGCTCCCGGCGGGGCAGTCATTCCCGGGCCTCTAAATATGCGTCATAGGTGTTCAGGCGAATGATGGTGGAGATCTCCAGCACCTCCTCTGATGTGGGGGGCCGGTGAGCCCATTCAGATAGGCGGTGATCTTCTGCATCTCCCTGGGTGGGATGGCGGTAAAGGCGATCTCATTTTCCAGCTCCACCAGCACTTCGCCCAGCTGGCCCCATGTGGGCTGCTGCGCGTGCTGAGCCGTCTCGTCAAAGCGGGCGATGGCGTCGATGGTCATGTAGTCATAAGTTCCCCGCTTCAGATGGGTAGCCAGCCGGTCTGCCGCCCCCAGACAGTCCCACCCGTTTTGAGCGGCGATGTCCTCCAGGCGGGTGTCGGCCCTCTGATACCACTGAAAGAGGGAGAGGAAGAGGAGAAGGAGCAGGAGAAAGACCGCCGCCAGCGCGTTGCGGACCTGCCGGGGGGTAATGTGTGTTCCCTTCATCTCTTCATGCTCCAAAAGCCACGCTTGGCCAGAGAAATTTCGGTCATCAGTTCGGAGAACCGATAGGAGGGACCGAGGTGGTGGTTGGCGGTGTGGGTGATGGCCTCCCGGGTGCTCTCGTCGATGCGGTCCACTTGGATGTCCCAGAGCTCCTCGACCAGGGCAATCTCCTTGGGGTAGCGGGCCAGGAGGTCAGCCTGCACCTCCGGGCTCAGGTCCCAGCGGTCCTGGTCCGCCTCTGCCAGTTGGACAGCCAGAAAGACGCCTGTGGTCAGGGAGAGGACCAGCAGGGGCAGAAGGATGCGTTTTCTCAAATGAGTACGGGCCATAAGAAGCTCCTTTCGCTGATCAGAACGATCTGGCACGGGGGCGGAGAATGAGCGAAGAGATGCTCCGCCGGCGGCCTTTATGAGCTCTTCCCCTTGTGCTTGTCGTAAATGAGGTGAGCGCAGAGGATGACCGGGACGGCCAGCAGGATCAGGTTTTGACGCCCGTCGGGAGCGGGAGCATGGGGGCGGTGCGGGGCACAGGGGCCGCCGTTCAGTCCTGCCGCTCCAGCGCCCCGGCCAGACAGTCCAAGACCTCCGCCGTGTCCCCCGGCTCCAGCACCGGGTCATTCTGATAGGAATAGTCATTCAGAAAAGCGGCCAGGGTCTCCCGCTCCTGAGGGGTGAGCTGCTGAAAGGATTCCGGGCTTTGGACAAACTGACTCAGCTCGGAAAAGACCTCCAGCCAGGCGTCATCCGCCCCGAACCCGGAACTCTGAAAATAATATCCACAAGACGCAATGGTCCGCAGCTGTTCGGCCTCCCAGATCATGGAGTCATGATAGTCCGGGGAGGAGAGATTGCCAGCCAGAAAGTCCTTCGTGCTGGTGAACTCCATCTCCAGATGGTGGTCCAGCTGGGCCAGCTCGCTCTGGAGGACATGATTTTCGTGGCGTTCCCCGTTCAGCAGGAAGAAAAAGTACAGGAGAGCAATAAGAGGAGCGTATTTTTTGGCCTTTTCTCTCACCTTTGCCCAGCGCATAAGATCCAACTCCCTTGGTTAGGTCCTGGACAGCCTGCCCCGCGTCTGCCAGCCGGACAGTTTGTACTTGTCGTGAATGAAGTGGACGCAGAGGATGACCGGGAGGAGGAAGGAGCCGGCCAGCAGCATCCGGCGGTATAGGTGCGGCCCCGCCCCGCCGGATGCCTCCAGGCCCAGGGTGATAGCTCAGAAGGTCTTGCTATTATGTATCCCAGACAACGCCGTCGATGAGGGTGATATAGAGATTGCTGAGAATAGGAAGCGGCTCATTGGAGACGGTGGAAGGGACCTCCTCCTCCGCCATCATAATCAAGATACTGGCATCCTGGGAGACGCCCCGCCACTCAAACCCACCCCATTCAAAGGAAAAAGGAGGTTCTTCGCCGCCGCTCAGGCTCCGATAGGAGAACCCGCACTGCTTCAGCTGGTTGATGTAGCTGATGACGTCTGGGATACTGGCGCCCCGAATATAGATATTCCAGCAGGGCGCATCCTGATAGACGCCGGTGCCATCCGCATAGTGCTCTCTGTACTGGGTATAGACCACCTGACCGCTGCGGAAATACCCCATCTCCTTGGGAAATTTTTCATCCTGGGGCCAAACATAGGCCTCCCCATCCTGAACCCCAAAGGGAGATAAGACACCCCCCAGACAGAAGGAGCACAGGAACAACAATACCAGGAGCATAGACCGAAGGAAAGGCTTCCTATCTAACTTTTTCATTGAGGTTCTTCAGTCCCGTCATTGTAATAGATACAGTGCTCTTCTCCACGAGGACCGACATCAGATCCAAGTATTGTGGTAGAGGCAGAGATGCTGGCAACACCGTAAGAGAATGAAACACTGATATCAACTCCACCTTGATCCGAGGAAAAATATGCTCCTTGAGCACGAAGTGCTTCAAAATAATTTCCACTTATTACGGGTGTAACAGAGTAAGAGACATTACCTCTTTTAGCCCATATACGGGAATCGCCTTCATCATTGATTTTATATTTATCATAGTAGCATACGATATAATTTTGACGGACAGTAGTTGAAGGCGTTTCGTATTTATAATATGTTCCATCTTCATTATAATAATAAACAGATGAGTTTTGTGCAACCTTTTTTGTTTCAATGGATTGGCTATTTTCATTAATTCCAACCATGGTTAAGGCATATCCAGCGGTATCTTCTCCGGCAGGAATTTTGTCCCACTCCCAGCTGTAAACACATGTGTATTGTGTTGATGTATGCTTTGTACAACGAAGGTCGCTGCTCAAGCTTGCAGATGCACGCATGGCTGCTACATCAAAAGAAACACTACCAGACAGATAAGCTTTCATAAGTGAGACTTCTTCACTGCTGTAACCGTTGTTCATGAGCATGTCGGCCGGAAGTTCACATAACTTTTTGAAAGCCCGTTCATAGGCCGCAAGAGGATCTTCTCCGCTTTGTCCAGAACGTTAAAATTGTAGAGATTCTTGGACTGCAATTTCGTATTCAGACATGGTGTTTATAGTTGTAGTGTTCTGATTTTTGTTTTCATAAATAGAGGAAATACTATTAAAAGAAGCAAAAGAGTTTATAGAAAATAAAGAAATCAGGGCTGTGGCACACAAAAATAACGATAAGAGTCTTTTCTTCATCGTGATTCCTTCCTTTCAATATGAAATTTTAATCGTAAGTTGGAAAATAGCGAAAAAGTAGTGTTGTCAAATGTTACGCTGTCTGGATTTCAGAGTAGATGGTTGCGGTTTCTGAGTCACTGCCGGCCCAGACAGTGACCACCGCCTTGACCCGGTAGGTCTCGCCGGGGGTCACAGACACCGTCTCAGAGACAGATGCCCGGGTCCCGTCCTGGCGGTCGGTCCAGGAGTCCACCAGTATCCAGGCGAAGGAGCCGGATTTTTGCTGGAGCTCCACCCGTACCTCACATTCGGTGGAACGCCCGGTCTGTCCACTCACCCAGCCTTCGATAAATGCGGTCCTGTCGGAGATCATCAGGTCACATCCTTGGTTTTTGATATAGAGGGAATAAGGAACGATTTCTTCAAAAACGGGCGTGTCCTGGGGCGGCTGGGCGGCAGAGGCGGCGGGGGTGGTCACCAGGGTCAGGCACAGGGCCATCCCCGCCGCCAGCCAGCGCATGGGTTTCTTGCGCATAAAAATCACCTCCCTTCATCGGTCCTACTAATATACCGACGAAAGGAGGCGATTCCGGACAAGGAAATCAAAATTTTTTTGAAAAATTTTTAAGAAATGGGTTCCAGACCCAATGCGACCTGTTTCAGCTCTTCCATAGGAATGGTCCCGGACAACAAATAGTAGCAGTTGTCTTCGGTCCAAAAAATAGTATGATCCAGATTTTTTGAAATTGCCATGGCTTCTGAGTTATGGATTTTGAAGTACTCAACCTCTGCGTCCTCAGTGTCTACTCCCAGAATACTGGATGCATTGGCGCCCACTACGATGTGGGTTACTTCCAACATATTTCCAGCGTTGTCCTCGAAACAAATATAGTGCCTGATTCTGCTGGACTGCCGTACAGTCTCCTCCATCCCCTGCGGGAGGTAGGTAAGAACAAAATCTCCGGCTGTCCGATCTGTTTCGCCCTCGGCGGAGAAACGGAAGTTGGTGATCTCCTCATAGACCTGGACCAGCACCTCCAGCACCTGGGCCCGGAAGGCCTGGGAGGTGACCATCAGGCCGGAGAAGCCCACCGCCAGAAAGACCAGCGCCACCGCCGCCGCCCGCCGCACCTGGGCCAGGGCACGGACCCGCCGGGGGGAGCGCCCCATCCGGCGGATCAGGCGGTCCATCCGGCGCTGAAAGGCGGGGGAGGGCCGGGCCTGGGGCAGCTCCCCGTCCCCGGGCAGGGAGGAGAGCCACAGGTCCCGGGCCATGGGCGCGGCCTGGCTGAGCAGCCGGTCCAGCTCCTGATCAGTCATACCTCCACCCCCAATCCCTCAAGAGCCTCCCGCAGCCGGGCCTTGGCCCGGGACACGGTGCGCTCCACGGCGGACACGGTCATGTCCAGCACCCGGGCGATCTCCCGGTTGTCCAGTCCCCGGTCATATTTCAGCAGCAGCACCGTCCGCTGACGGGCGGGGAGCCGGGCCATGGCCTGGGCCGTCAGCTCCCGGAGGGAGGACGCCTCCTCCGGGGGGCGGCCGGCCTGCGCCGGGGCCCAGTCCTCCAGGGGCTCCGCCCCCTGCCGCCGCCGGCGGCGGTACAGATCCAGTGCCTTGCCCTCTACTATCATACCGACCAGGGCCTTCGTTTCCGGACAGACCGGGTCATGAATTTTTTCGATGATTTCCGTGATGCGGAGCAGGGCCTCCTGCACCGCGTCCTCCGCGTCCTGCTGACTGCCCAGGATGCGCAGGGCCAGATAGAACATCAGGTCCCGATATTCCCAGTAGAGGAGGGCGAACTTGTTGCGGCCCTCCTCTGTGGGGATCATCGCCAGGTAGACCAGCATAGACTCGCCCCCTCTCCCTCTGTCCAGTGTAACACAGGCGGGGGGAAATGTCACCCCCGGGCGGCCCCGGAGGGAACAGAAACAGGGGGCGGCAGCGGTCAGGCTGCCGCCCCCTGTGGGCGTGCAGGACAGGGGTCAGCGGTCCAGCTGGGCGGCCACTTCCTCCAGGTAATTGCGCTCCGCCCCCTCCACCTTTCCGGCGTCGCAGGCGGCGGCCAGGGCGGGGTCAATGGGCAGGCGGGCCAGGATGGGCAGGCCCAGCTCCCGGGCTACCTCCTCCAGGCGGCTCTCCCCGAAGATGGCGTGACGGGCACCGCAGTCGGGGCACTGATACCAGCTGTAATTTTCAATGAGGCCCAGCACCGGGATGGACATCATCTCCGCCATGTGCACCGCCTTGGAGACGATCATGGACACCAGATCCTGGGGGGAGGTGACCACGATGATGCCGTCCACCGGCAGGGACTGGAACACGGTGAGGGGCACGTCCCCCGTTCCAGGGGGCATGTCCACGAACATATAGTCCACCTCGCCCCACACCACGTCGGACCAGAACTGCTTGACCACGTTGGCGATGACCGGGCCACGCCAGACCACGGGGTCGGTCTCGTTGGCGGTGAGCAGGTTCAGGGACATGAGCTTGATGCCGGAGGGGGTGACGGCGGGGTCGATGCCCGCGTCGGTGCCGGTGGCCCGCTGGTGGACTCCGAAAGCCATGGGGATGGAGGGGCCGGTGATGTCGGCGTCCAGCACGGCCACCTTCCGGCCCCGGCGGGCCATGGCTACGGCCAGGGAGGAGGTGACGGTGCTCTTGCCCACGCCCCCCTTGCCGCTGACCACGGCGATCACCTTCTTGATGCTGGACAGGGCGTTGGCAGGGACGCGCAGGTCCCGCTCGCTGCAGCTCTCGCCGCAGGTAGAGCAGTCATGGGTGCAGTTTTCAGGCATGATCGATTCTCTCCTTCATATGGTTGGGATCACTTGCCGTCCTGACGGCCGGCAAAGGTCTTGTTGATGCGCTCGCCGGTGGTGTGGACCAGCTGGAACATGGACTGGTAGAGCACCGGGTAGTCCCGGGCCAGGATGTCGTGGCTCAGCTCGGGCATGCGGCTCTTGTCCTTGCCCTGGCCGGCCAGGGCCTCGCACAGCTCCACCTCGCTGCACGCCATGTCAGCCTCGGGCAGGCCAGCGGCGAACTGCCGGGCCGGGACGGAGAAAAAGTCCGGGTTGTTGGACGGGTTGGCCTGATACAGGCGGCGGAACACCTTATAGACAGCGGTGGACAGGTAGTTGGAGGCGGCGCGGATGGCCTCCCGGCTGCCGGTCTTGCCCAGCAGGTCGAAGAGCATACCCACCGAGTTCACCAGCAGCTTTTTGGACAGCAGGGCCAGTACGCTGCCCCTCATGGAGTTGTCCTTCTCATCGCTCAGGTCATAGAGCTCCTCCGGGGCAATGGTGGTGCCGTCCCGGGTGAGGGTGCGGCCCAGGAGAAAGTCGGCGGAGACCCCATAATAGTCACAGGCCCGGACCACGAAGGCCAGGCC
The DNA here is from genome assembly GCF_024462915.1 of Clostridium sp. DFI.5.61. Classification (NCBI taxonomy): domain Bacteria; kingdom Bacillati; phylum Bacillota; class Clostridia; order Eubacteriales; family Clostridiaceae; genus Clostridium; species Clostridium sp. DFI.5.61. The sequence continues at coordinate 1,461 of NZ_JANGBZ010000029.1, read as the reverse complement.
GGGCTCCCGGATGCCGTTCTCATAGTGGGACAGCAGGGCCTGGGAGATGCCCAGGGCACCCGCTGCGGTGCGCTGGCTGACCCCCCGCTCCTGCCGCAGCAGGGAGAGGGTGCGGGAAAATTCTGCGTTCAAATTTCTCACCTCGAGGGGCGGCCCGCAGGCCGCCGTTTCTGGATCTCATCTCGATCTGCAATACATACAGTATAGTATAACGGAAGCATTACGCCACGTAAAGAGAAAAATGAAAATTTTCGCGGAAATTTGACACGGGTGGACAACGGCCGCCAAAACAGGGCTGTTATTCCCGGAAGGAGCGGGGAAAACTGAAAAAAGAGGTCCCACAGGAATTTTATGCGCTTCTGCAGCGGATAAGCCTTGAAATTTCTGGCTGAAAATGCTACCATAAGGGACAGAAAAGCGGCCTTACGGCCACGAATCGAAAAGTTGGAGGGATCACCCATGCACATGTTTCAGAATTTGATCGACAAACTGAAGGCTCATCCCCGCAAGATCGTCTTTACCGAGGGCACCGACCCCCGCATCCTGGAGGCATCCGCCCGGCTGCTGTCCGGGACCTTCCTGACCCCCGTGCTGGTGGGCAACGAGGAGGAGGTCCAGGCCGCCGCCGAGAAGGCCGGCTTCAATATCCGCGGCGCCATCATCATTGACCCGGAGAACTATGACGGCATGGACGCCATGGTGGAGAAGATGGTGGAGCTGCGCAAGGGCAAGATGACCGCCGATGAGTGCCGGGCCGCCCTGAAGAAGGGCAACTACTTTGGCACCATGCTGGTGAAGATGGGCGTGGCCGACGCCCTGCTGGGCGGCGCCACCTACTCCACCGCCGACACCGTCCGCCCCGCCCTGCAGCTGGTCAAGACCAAGCCGGGCAACAAGATCGTCTCCTCCTGCTTTATTCTGGTCCGCGCCTCCGCCACCGGCGACAACGATGTGCTGGCTATGGGTGACTGCGCCATCAACATCAAGCCCGAGGAGGACGAGCTGGTGGAGATCGCCGTGGAGACCGCCAAGTGTGCCAAGATCTTCGGCATCGCCCCCAAGGTGGCTTTCCTGAGCTACTCCACCAAGGGCTCCGGCAAGGGGGAAGATGTGGACAAGATGCGCAACGCCTGCGAGAAGGCCAAGGCACTCATGCCCGATATCCCCGTGGACGGCGAGATGCAGTTTGACGCCGCCGTGTCCCCCACCGTGGGCCAGCTGAAGTTCCCCGGCTCCCCCGTGGCCGGCTACGCCAACACCTTCATCTTCCCTGACATCAACGCGGGCAACATCGGCTACAAGATCGCCCAGCGTCTGGGCGGCTTTGAGGCCTACGGCCCCATCCTGCTGGGCCTGAATGCCCCCATCAACGACCTCAGCCGCGGCTGCAACGCCCAGGAGGTCTACTCCATGGCCATCATCACCGCCGCTCTGGCGGAGTAAACGGCCAGACGACCACAG
>NZ_JANGBZ010000028.1:0-36187 GCF_024462915.1 Clostridium sp. DFI.5.61 | reverse complement strand
CCCCCCCCCCCCCCCCCCGCGCCCCCGCCCCCCCCCCCCCCCCCCCCCCGTTCTGGCTGCGCCCGGGGTCACAGCCCCTCGGCATCCACCAGGATGTTGTCAGTGCCATGCTCCTCGAACTCGGTGATGTAGGCGTCGATCCGGCTGGTGAGCTCGGCAAAGTTGCTCTCGTCGATGGGGACATCATCCATGTCCCGACGGGCCAGATCCTCGGCCAGAATATCGAAGAATACGTTGTTCTCATACTCCATGATGGCCTCGTGGATGCCGCCCTCTGCAAAGGCGCGGGAGGGGACGATCTCCCCCTCATACACCTCGGCCAGGGCGGGCATACCGCTGACCAGGGCCTTGCCGAAGACAAGGCTTTCTACCTCGTCGTAATCCGCGAAGCGCTGGTCTCCCCGTGTGGAGTTGAGGATCCAGTTGCCGATATAGACCAGGTCCAGCAGGCGCCGAAACTGCTTGTTGGTAAATTCCAGAGTCATCCACAGGACCTCCTTTTGTTGGAAGCTCGGGCGGGGAGATCCCCCTCTCTATATTATAGTATATGTGCCATATTTGTCAATCGCCGAGGGAGCTTTCCGACAGTGCGCCGAGAGGGAGAACTTTGGAAGGATACCACACACCGCCCCGATTGGGAAAGAAAGCTCCTGCGCAGGCAGGCGAGGATAGGACGTGCCGCTGCTTGAAAGAATAGACAGGAAAGAGGCGAGATATCCTGAGGCGAGAAAAATTTTCTCTGCTTTTTTAAAAATATTCTGGGCTGCCCCTTGCAATCCAGAACTTTGTATGGTATAGTGAAACAGTAATTATGGTAGTATTGGTTAGAGTGGGGCTGCGGCTCCGCTCTTTTTGATTGAGAAAATGGGGGCACATTCAGCCCCGGACAGGAGGAAGTCCATGGCGAAAGTGACCGATCTGGTGGCCCAACTGGCGCAGCCGCTGGCAGAGGCAGCGGGCTGCTCCCTTTGGGATGTGGAGTATGTCAAGGAAGCGGGCACGTGGTATCTCCGGATCTACATCGACAAGGAGACAGGTGTGTCCATCGACGACTGCGAGGCGGTGTCCCGCCCCCTGTCCGACGCACTGGATGAGGCGGACCCCATCGAGGGAAGCTATACCCTGGAGGTGTCCTCCGCCGGGGCCGACCGGGTGCTGAAGAAGCCGGAGCACTTCCAGCGCTTCTGTGGAGAAGAGGTGGAGGTGCGCCTCTACCGGCCCAAAGACGGGAAAAAGGACTTTGTGGGGCGTTTGACAGGCTGGGCGGATGGGGATATCACCCTGGAGCTGAACGGGATGCCCATCACGTTTGAGAAAAAAGAGGTCGCCCAGACGCGGCTGTACCCCCGCTTTTGATACGTTTAGGAGGAATTACCGTGGCTAAGAGAGTAACGAAAAAGGTCAACAGCACCGAGCTGGACAGCAAGGAGTTTTTTGCCGCCATCGCCCAGATCGAGGAGGAGAAGGGCATCAAAAAGGGCTATATGATGGAAAAGATCACCCAGGCCCTGATCTCCGCCTACCGCCGGGACCACGAGGGGGTGGGTGACAACCTGACCGTGGAGGCCAACGAGGAGACCGGAGTGGTCCGCATGTTCCTGAAAAAAGAGGTGGTGGAGGAGGTGGACAATCCGGGCACTGAGATCAGTCTGGAGGAGGCCCGCCTGTCCCTGCCCCGAGTGGAGCTGGGGGACACCATCCGCATTGAGGTCAAGCCCAAGAACTTCGGCCGCATCGCCGCCCAGACTGCCCGCCAGGTCATCATTCAGGGAATCCGGGAGGCGGAGCAGGGGATGATCTATGACGAGTTCACCTCCAAGGAGCACGAGATCCTCACTGGCATCATCACCCGGATTGATCCCCGCAGCGGTGCAGTGGCCCTGCGCATCGGCAGCGGCTCCGAGAGCACGGAGGCCTACCTCAGCGTCAACGAGCAGGTGCGGGGCGAGACCTATCAGGAGGGCAGCCGCCTGAGGGTCTATGTGGTGGAGGTGCGCCGGGCCACCAAGGGTCCTCAGGTGCTCATCTCCCGCACCCACCCCGGGCTGGTCAAGCGCCTGTTTGAGCTGGAGGTGCCTGAGATCTATGACGGGACGGTGGAGGTCAAGTCCATCGCCCGGGAGGCGGGCTCCCGCACCAAGCTGGCCGTCTGGTCCGCTGACCCCAATGTGGACCCCATCGGTGCCTGTGTCGGCCCCAGGGGACAGCGGGTGAACACCATCGTGGAAGAGCTGAAGGGCGAAAAGATGGACATCATCAAGTACTCTGACGACCCCGCCGAGTACATCGCCGCCGCCCTCTCTCCTGCCGACGTCATCAGCGTGGAGCCCCTGCCTGACGGCAAGAGCTGCCGGGTGGTGGTTCCGGATGATCAGCTCTCCCTGGCCATCGGTAAGGAGGGCCAGAACGCCCGCCTGGCAGCCAAGCTGACGGGCTACAAGATCGATATCAAGCCGGCCTCGGCCCCCCTGGAGCCCATCGAGGCTCCCGAGGAGGAACTGTTCGTCGAGGAGGCCGAGGCGCCTGCGGAGGACTCTGCCGGGACCGGGGAGACCGCTCCCGCAGAGGAAGACTAACCGTACAAGAACCGGGACCGGGGAGCTGGGGATCATCCCCCTCCCCATCATTCCTTACGCCTAATTCCTAATTCGTCGAAGGGTGGTGCGGACCGTGCCCAAGAAGCTCCCTATGCGCCAATGTGTCGGCTGCCGGGAAATGAGACCGAAAAAAGAACTGATCCGGGTGGTCAAGTCCCCGGAAGGGGCCATCTCCCTGGATTTCCGGGGAAAGCTGCCCGGCCGCGGGGCGTATCTGTGCCCGGACAGCGTGTGTCTGGCCCGGGCAAGAAAGTCCAAGGCTCTGGAGCGGGCTTTCGCCCAGGCGATCCCTCCAGAGGTCTATGAGCGCCTGGAGGAGCAGATGAAGGAGGTGCCCGGCGATGCCCCATGACCCCATCCTCCATCTCCTGGGTTTGGCCAAAAAGGCCGGACGGCTGGAGATCGGAGAGGAACCGGTGGGCGCGGCCGCCCGGGCCCACCAGGCCCGCGTGCTCCTGCTGGCGGCGGACGCCGCCCCCAATACGGTGCGGCGGGCCGCCCACTTCGGAGAGGCCGGGGGCGCCCTGTGGCTCCAAATGCCCTTCACCAAGGCGGAGCTGGGGGAGCAGCTGGGACGCAGCTCCTGCGCCATGCTCGCGGTGACCGACTTCGGGTTCGCCGCCGCCCTGGCGGAGAAGCTGGCCGCTCGGGACGAGGAGCGGTACGGCCCCGCAGCTCAGCAGCTGAGGGCTAAGGCGGACCGCGCCCTGATGCGCCAGAGAGAAAAACGCCAGCACGAGAAAAATATGAGACAGGGAAAGCACAAGCCCTGGGCGGCCCCGCCCTCTCGCCCCAGCAAGAGGGAAGAGGCCCCGCCGACAACGTCCAGGCGGGAGCGGGGCAAAGGCGGCTCAGGCAGACGGCCGGGCAGGCCGGAGACCGGGACGGGGAGAGCGCCCCGAACATTCCCCGGGAAACCGGGGCCGGGCGGGCGGAAGCTGACTGCGAAGCCCAGATCCGGCGGCAGGAACCCTGCCGGGAAACCCTAAGAAACGAGGTGGCCCTATATGATGAACAAATACCGTGTCCACGAGGTGGCCAAGGACTTCAAGCTGAATTCCAAGGACATCGCGGAGATCATGACCAAATACAGCCAGACCCCCAAGAACCACATGCAGGTCCTGGAGGAGCGGGAGCTGGCCGTTATTTTCGACTATCTGACCCAGCACAACCAGGTGGAGAACATAGAGTCCATTTTTGCGGACGTCTACCATGAGCCCAAGCCGGCCCAGGCGAAGCCAGCCCAGCCACAGCAGAGCGCCTCCAAGCCGGCTGCCAAGGGGGAGAGCAGGCCACAGAGCGCTGCGCCCCAGGCCGACAAGAGCGGGGAGCAGCCCCGCGCTCAGGGGGGCAAGCCGGAGCAGGCCCAGGCCCGCCCCGCCACCCGCGTGCCGGAGAAGAAGGTGGTGGACACCCGCAAGGGCGGAGCCGTCAACCTGGAGAAGTACGACGAGCGGCTGGAGTCCTTCACCGACCAGCGTCAGCAGGACCGGGGCGGCAAGCAGAAGTTCCAGGGACGCAACGCCCAGCGCCAGCGCGGCCGCCAGCAGGGGCCGGGCAACAAGCGCAAGCAGGAGGAGCAGGAGCGCCTGCGCCGTCTCCAGCTGGAGATCGCCAAGAAGGCACCGGTGAAGGTGCTGATCCCCGATGAGATCGGAGTGGGTGAGCTGGCCAGCCGGATGAAGAAGACCGGCGCGGAGGTGGTCAAGTGCCTCATCAAGAACGGGGTCATGGCCTCCCTCAGCGACATCATCGACTTTGACACCGCCGCCATCATCGCCGAGGAGATGGGCTGCAAGGTGGAGAAGGAGGTGGTGGTCACCATCGAGGAGAAGCTGATCGACACCACGGAGGACAAGGAGGAGGATCTGCAGCCCCGCGCCCCCGTGGTGGTGGTCATGGGCCACGTGGACCACGGCAAGACCTCCCTGCTGGACTATATCCGCCACGCCAACGTGGTCTCCGGAGAGGCGGGCGGCATCACCCAGCACATCGGCGCCTATCAGGTGGATGTGAAGGGCAGCCCGGTCACCTTCCTGGACACTCCCGGCCATGAGGCATTCACCGCCATGCGCGCCCGGGGCGCCATGATCACCGACGTGGCCATCCTGGTGGTGGCCGCTGATGACGGCATCATGCCCCAGACCGTGGAGTCCATCAACCACGCCAAGGCCGCTGAGATCCCCATCATCGTAGCCATCAACAAGATGGATAAGCCCACCGCCAATCCCGACCGGATCATGCAGCAGCTCACCGAGTATGAGCTGGTGCCCGAGGAGTGGGGCGGCGAGACCATTATCTGCCCCATCTCCGCCAAGACGGGCATGGGCATTGACAACCTGCTGGACATGGTGGTCCTTACCGCCGAGATGCGGGAGCTGAAGGCCAACCCCAACCGTTCCGCCCACGGTGCCGTCATCGAGGCCAGGCTGGACAAGGGCCGCGGCCCCGTGGCCACCCTGCTGGTCCAGAACGGCACCCTGCATCAGGGCGATGTCATCATCGCGGGCACCGCCGTGGGCCGTGTCCGCGCCATGACCAACGCCCAGGGCCAGAAGGTGGAGTCCGCCGGCCCCTCCGTTCCTGTGGAGATCATTGGCATGAGTGAGGTGCCCGGCGCGGGCGATGACTTCCACGCCGTGGCTGACGAGCGCATGGCCCGGGAGCTGGTGGAGCAGCGCAAGCACGAGAACAAGATGGCCTCCGGCAGCGCAGTGGGCAAGGTCACCCTGGAGGATCTGTTCAGCCAGATCCAGGCCGGTGAGATGAAGAACCTGAACATCATCGTCAAGGCAGACGTTCAGGGCTCCGCTGAGGCAGTGAAGGCATCCCTGGAGAAGCTGTCCAATGAGGAGGTCCGGGTCCGGGTCATCCACTGCGCCGTGGGCGCCATCAGCGAGAGCGACGTGATGCTGGCCTCTACCTCCGGTGCCATCATTGTGGGCTTCAACGTCCGCCCTGACGCCAACGCCAAGGAGACCGCCGCCCGGTCCAATGTGGATATGCGGATGTACCGGGTCATCTACGACGCCATCAACGAGGTGGAGGCGGCTATGAAGGGTATGCTGGCCCCCAAATTCCGAGAGGTGGACCTGGGCCGGGCCGAGGTGCGCAATGTGTTCCGCATCACCGGAGTGGGCATGGTGGCCGGCTGCTATGTGCTGGATGGCAAGATGCAGCGCAACGCCCAGATGCGCCTCCTCCGGGACAACATTGTCATTTACGACGGGGCCATCGCCTCCCTCCAGCGCTTCAAGGACAGCGTGAAAGAGGTGGCCGCGGGCTACGAGTGCGGCATCACCTTCGAGAAGTTCCAGGATATCAAGGAGGGCGATATTGTAGAGGCCTTCCTGATGGAGCAGATCGAGGTCTGACCTTCCTCTGTCTCTAGGCAGACCCGCAGTTCCGAGATGGGCCGCAGGAGATACGGACCCTGCGGGGACGAGGCGTGCTCCCCCCAGCGGCGGCCGGAGTACCGGAGTAAAAGGAACAACCGAAAACAGGCCCGTTCCATCCCCAATTCATTTGAGGAGGGGACGGGTCTGTCTGCGTGAAAGGAGCTGTGCTGTGAGCTATGTGATGCTGGTGGCGGCCGATCACCCCCTGCCACTGTACGACTCCGGGATACGCCGGAGTTCTGCTTCCACAGCGGGCGGAGCGTGCGTTCAGGTGGAGACTCCCGGATTTTCCATCCAGCCGCATCAGTATTACCGGGACGCGGTGGAGGCACTGGGGCTGGAGATGAAGCTCTGGCAGTACGAGCTGAATGTCGAGGCCGCAGAAGCGGAGGCGGAGCAGCTGAGGGCCTACCTGAAGCGCAGCTGCCGCCCTGGCGAGACAATAGAGCTGTGGAATTTGTGGGTGGGAGACGACCGGGAGGAGAAGATCGCCCGGTTCCAGGGGAGGCTGGGCGATCTGGACCGGGAAGCCCTGGAGCAGCTGTGCGACCCTCCCGCACAAAACGGCTGCCCCGGCCAGTGCCGGATGGCGGTCACCATTTGATTTTCATCTGCGGGCGGTTTTGCCCGGGAAGGAGGACCAACTATGGCAAGCAATCGCATCGGACGCATCAACGAGGAGATCCAGCGGGAGCTGTCCGCTCTGATCCCCGCGGTCAAGGACCCTCGGGTGTCTGGGATGATCTCGGTGACAGCGGTGGAGACCACCCCGGATCTGCGGTACGCCAAGGCATATATCAGCGTACTGGACAAGGAGAACGGGGAGCGGGTGCTCAAGGGACTGAGATCCGCCTCTGGCTGGCTGCGCCGGGAGCTGGGGAGCGCCCTGAGGCTGCGCTACACCCCAGAGCTGGTGTTCCAGCTGGATGACTCCATCGACAAGGGAGCCCACATTCTGGAGCTGCTGCGCAGCGTGGAGGGGCCCAAGGAGTAAACAGAGGCCCGGAGGGCAAAGGAGACCTGGATATGAATGAGCGACAGACAGCGGAGTGGCTGATGGAACGGGAGGATTTTCTGATTCTCACCCACGTCCGGCCGGACGGAGATACCATCGGCTGCGCAGCGGGGCTGTGTCTGGCCCTGCGGGGGCGGGGAAAGACGGCCTGGGTGCTGGAAAACCCGGAGGCCACCAGCCTCTTCACCCCCTATCTGGAGGGGCTGACCGCCCCGGAGGGCTGGAGCCCGGACACCGTGGTATCGGTGGATATCGCCGCCCGGGGGCTGTTCCCGGAGAACGCCCGGTGTTACCTGGAGCGGGTGGACCTGGCCATCGACCACCACCCCTCCCAGGAGTTTTTTGCCCGGGAGACCTGCCTGGACGCCGGGCGGGCGGCCTGCGGGGAGCTGATCTATGATATTGCGGGCCTGCTGGGCCCGGTCACCCGGGAGATGGCGGTGCCCCTCTACGTGGCGGTGTCTACCGACACCGGCTGCTTCGTCTACGGAAACACCACGGCGGACACCCACCGGACGGCGGCCGCCCTGATGGAGACCGGCATCCCTGCGGCGGAGCTGAACAAGCGCCACTTCCGGACCAAGACCCTGAAGCGCCTCCGGATCGAGAGCCGGATCGTGGAGGGCATGGAGCTGTTTGACGGCGGGGAGACCGCCGTGGCGGCGGTGGACCTGGCGATGGTGGCCCAGCTGGGGGCCGACGAGCGGGACCTGGAGGATATCGCCTCCTTTGTGGGACAGGTGGAGGGCGTGAAGAATGCGATCACCATCCGGGAGCTGAGGCCCGGGACGTGCAAGCTGTCCCTGCGCACTGATCCGGAGGTCCTTAACGCCAGCAGGGTATGCGCCCTGCTGGGGGGCGGGGGCCACGCCGCCGCCTCCGGCGCCACGGTGGAGGGCAGCGTGGAGGAGGCCAAGCGGGCCATCCTGTGGGCGATAGAGCAGGTGCGTCATGGCTGACGGCATCATCATCATCGACAAGCCCCAAGATTGGACCAGTATGGATGTGTGCGCCAAGCTGAGAGGGATCTTCCACGAAAGGCGCATCGGCCACGCCGGTACACTGGACCCCATGGCGACAGGTGTGCTCCCCGTGTTCGTGGGCCGGGCCACCCGGGCGGTGGAGTTTGCCTCCGAGTCGGAGAAAGAGTATGTAGCCGGCCTGCGGCTGGGGGTGGAGACCAACACCCAGGACACCACCGGCACAGTGCTGGCGGAGCGGCCGGTCTCCGTCTCCCAGGCGGAGCTGGAGCAGGTACTGGGGCAGTTCCGGGGAGAGATCCGGCAGATCCCCCCCATGTACTCCGCCATCAAGGTGGGAGGAAAGAAGCTCTATGAGCTGGCCCGAAAGGGCCAGGAGGTGGAGCGGCAGCCCCGGGCCGTCACCATCCACAGCCTGACGCTGGAAGAGCAGACGGGGCCGGCGGATTACACCCTGCGGGTCCGGTGTTCCAAGGGGACCTATGTGCGCACCCTGTGTCATGATATTGGCCGGGCACTGGGGTGCGGGGGCTGCATGAGCGGCCTGCGCCGGACCATGGCGGCCGGGTTCAAGCTGGAGGACGCCCTGCCTCTGGAGCAGGTGCTCCAGGCGGAGGGACCCGCGTCCCTGCTTCTGGGGGTGGACGCCTACTTTGCTGACCGCCCTGTGCTGATCCTCAAGCCTCCGGCAGAGAAAAAGGTGCGCAACGGCATGAGCCTGTTCCTGCCGGAGACACCGGACGGGGAGTACCGGGTCTATGGGGCGGAGGGGACCTTCCTAGCCCTGAGCCGGATGGAGCGGGGAAGGCTGACCACCATCAAGAGCTTCTTCCCGGTGTGAGCGCCCGGAAGTCCGCAGAGAGAAAAAGAAGGAGACTTATCAGATTGTGAACAAGAACAGACGAGTGATCGCCCTCGGCTTTTTTGACGGAGTCCACAACGGGCACGGGGCCCTGCTTCGCCGGGTGGTGGACAAGGCCCGGGAGCTGGATGCGGTGGCGGCCGCATTCACCTTTGACCGCAGCCCCACCGCCGCCATCACGGGCCAGACAGTGCCCCTGCTCAGCTCGGTGGAGGACCGGGGATGGCTGATGCGGAGCCGCTACGGCATCCAGGAGGTGGTGGTGTCCAACTTTGATGGCATGATGCGCATGGACTGGGAGGACTTTGTGGACCGGTATCTGGCGGAAGAACTGGGCGCGGTCCATGTGGTGGCCGGCCACGACTTCCACTTCGGCTATATGGGTAAGGGCAACCCCCGGCGCCTCCAGGAGAAGTGCGCCCAGTTGGGCATCGGATGTGACATCATCCCCAAGGTGGAGCAGGACGGCATCACCATCTCTTCCACCTACATCCGCACCCTGATCGCCCAGGGGGAGATGGAGCGGGCGGTCCAGTTCCTGGGGCATCCCCATGTCCTGACTCAGAAGGTGGCCCACGGCAAAAAAATCGGCAGCAGCACCCTGGGTTTTCCCACGGTGAACCTGCATATCCCGGAGGGAGTCATCGTGCCTGCCTTCGGCGTCTATACGACCAAAGTCTGCTTCGGGGGGGAGAGCCGTATCGCCGTTACCAACGTGGGGGTGCGCCCTACAGTGCAGGACGGAGACCGCCGGGTGACGGTGGAGGGCTTCATCTTGGACTTTGACGGGGACCTGTACGGTCAGACGATGCGGATGGAGTTCTATCACCGCCTGCGGGGGGAGCGGAAGTTTCCCTCTATGGAGGAGCTGGCGGAGGAGATCCGCAGGAACGCCCAGCAGGCCCGGGAATATTTTCAGGAAAAGGCGGAGTATCAATAAGGAGAGGGGAAAAGAGGCCCCGCCGCGCCACAGGCGGCAGAAAATCAAAAATCGGATCGGGAGGGACTACGAATGCCCCATTCACAGGATACACGCCACATGCGGTACGAGACCCTGTATATCATGCTGCTGATCTTTGCCTCCGGGCTTTTCCTGGCGGGCGCGCTGCTGGATACCCCGGACAATATTGCACGGGGCCTGATCCGCATCGTGATGACGGAGGACCCCCTCATCACTGACTATGTCCGGCTGGCCGGCGTGGGGGCAGCCCTGATCAACTCCTCTGTAGTCACCGCCCTCTCGGTGCTGATCCTGCGCAGCTCTGGGGAACCGGCCAACGGCTTCACGCTGGTGGTGGTAGGATTGATGGCGGGGTTTTCCCTGTTTGGGAAGAACCCGGTCAACACCTGGCCCATCGTCCTGGGGACTTGGCTGTACGCCAAGAGCAGAAAGGAGCCCTTTGGAAAGTATGCGGCCGTGGCCCTGCTGTCCTCGGCCCTGGGGCCGGTCATCAGCTATATCATCCTGGACAACGGCTGGGGCACCCCGGTGCTTGGGGTGGCGACCGGCCTGATGATCGGCTTTGTAATGCCCTCTCTGTCCGCCTATACATACAAGATCCAGAACGGGATGAACCTGTACAATGTAGGGTTTGCCTGCGGGCTGATGGCCATGCTGCTGGTGTCCCTGATGAGCTCCTTCGGGGCGGAGCCGGAGGTCTCTTACCTCTGGGCCACAGGGTACAACGCTCTGTTCGGCGGGCTGCTGGGGACGATGTGCATAGCAGCCATCCTTGCCGGCCTGTTTTTCTGCAGGAAGCCGGTCTGGGCGGCCTGGGCGGGTTACCGCCGCCTGCTCCAGACCAGCGGCCGGGCCCCCAGCGACTATCTGCGCATGTTTGGCGCGGCGCCGGTGCTGATCAACATGGGGGTCAACGGGTTGATCGCAATGGGGGTGATCCTGCTCACCGGCGGGGACCTGAATGGGCCCACAGTGGGCGGGGTCCTGACTATCGTGGGCTTCTCTGCCTTTGGAAAGCATGCGGGCAACATCGTGCCCATCATGGCCGGTGTGGTCCTGGGCAGCTTCGTGATGCACTCCTCGGTCTCCAGCGGCGCCGTCCAGCTGGCCATGCTGTTCGGGACTACCCTGGCTCCCATCTCTGGCTACTTCGGCTGGCCCTACGGCGTGCTGGCGGGGTTCCTCCACTCGGCGGTGGTACTGTATGCGGGCACGCCGGTGGCCGGGCTGAACCTCTATAACAACGGCTTTTCCGGCGGCCTGCTGGCCATCATCCTGTATCCCACCATCGTGGCCATCGCCCGCCACCGCAAGCCGGTGATCACCGAGGCGGAGTACTTCGACCACATGGAGCACGACGAGCCGGAGACCCCGCCTCCAGTTCAGGACATGATCGAGGAGGAGGACTGAGGGAGCGCCCCGGCTGGAAAAAGAAAATGGATTTTCCATACAGAACTTCTTTACAGAGCGGGATGGGGAGTATATAATCATTCCGCGGCAGGGGGGCGGCGCAGGTGTGCGCTCCGGCAAGACCGCACGGGACAACGTCATTTTGGAGGCTGCTATGGAAAAAGAGGTCATCATCTCCATCAAGGGGATGCAGAAATATGAGAACGCCGAACCGGACACCATCGAGCTGGTGACAGGGGGGCGTTTGGAGCGGGACGGCGAGAGCTTTACTCTGTCTTATCAGGAGAGCGCCGTCACCGGCATGGACGGGACCCTGACCACCTTCCAGATAGAGCCGGAGCGGGTGACCCTGCTCCGGGTGGGGGAGTACACCTCCCAAATGGTGTTTCAGGAGGGGCGGCGGCACATGTCCATGTACAACACCCCCTATGGCACCATGTCCATCGGGGTGAACACCCGGCATTTGACAGCCCAGGTGGGCGAGAGCGGCGGCGACATTGAGATCGATTATGCCATCGAGATCGACCACACGGTGGCGGGACGAAATGTATTTCAGATCAAGATCAAGGAGGCGGCACCGGGCTGTAGCTTGAAGCAGTAGCGTGGTCGATCTCGATTGCGGGCGCTCCGCGCCCGCACCGCAGGGCGGGATCGACTCCCGCCCGAGGAATCAAAGAGCCCGGGACCCCGCGGTGGGCGATCGACCACACGGTGGCGGCGCGAAATGTATTTCAGATCAAGATTAAGGAGGCAGCACCGGGCTGCAGCTTGAAGCAGTAGTGCGGCCCACTCCAGCGAGAAAGAATTATTGTAAGGTGTGATACGAGAGATGAGCAATATGATCCAGGCCGCGCGGGCTCAGGTCGCTGAGCTGACCCAGGCCGCGTACGAGAGGGCCGCTGCAGCAGGTGTGCTGACCGGCGGAGCAGAGGTGAAGGCCACCGTGGAGATCCCCAAAGACACCGCTCACGGGGACTATGCCTCCTCCTTCGCTATGGCGGGGGCCAAGGCCCTGCACATGGCCCCACGGGCCATTGCCCAGGCCATTGTGGACCACATGGACCTGACAGGGAGCTATTTCCAGAAGGTAGACATCGCCGGCCCCGGTTTTCTGAACTTTACTCTGGGGCCCAAGTGGTACGGCCAGGTCCTCGCCCAGGTGGAGCAGGAGGGGCCTGAGTACGGCTCCGGCAGCGAAGGAAAGGGCGAGCGGGTGATGGTGGAGTTCGTCTCCGCCAACCCCACCGGCCCCATGCACATGGGCAACGCCCGTGGCGGCGTACTGGGGGACACCCTGGCCAACGTGCTGAAGCGGGACGGCTGGGACACCTGGAAAGAATTTTATGTCAACGACGCCGGCAACCAGGTCCACAAATTCGCCATGTCCATCTACGCCCGCTGCATGCAGCTGACGGTGGGGGAGGAGAACTACCCCTTCCCGGAGGAGGGCTACCATGGGGACGACATCCGGGAGCTGGCCCGGGGCTTCCTGGCCCAGGCGGGAGAGTTTCCAGGCCAGACCTCTCAGGATGCGTGGGAGACCGCTATGGCGGAATATGGCCTGTCCGTCAACATCCCCAGGATGAAAGCGGACCTGAAAAAGTACGGCATCGAGTATGACCAGTGGTTCCTGGAGTCTGAACTGCACAACAGCGGCTATGTGGAGGAGACTGTACAGCTGCTCACCGACAAGGGCTGGACCTATGAGAAGGACGGGGCCCTGTGGCTGAACACCACCCAGCTGCTGAAGGAAAAGTTCATGCGGGAGGGGAAGAGCCAGGAGCAGGTGGACAAGCTGGACCTGAAGGACGACGTGCTCTGCCGGGCCAACGGCTTCTATACCTACTTTGCCGCCGATATCGCCTACCACCGCAACAAGCTGGAGGTGCGGGGGTTTGACAAGGCCATCAACATCTGGGGCGCCGACCACCACGGCCATGTGGCCCGGCTCCAGGCCGCCCTGGATGGGCTGGGCCTGGACGGCTCCCACCGGCTGGTGGTGGTGCTGATGCAGCTGGTCAACCTGATGCAGGACGGCAAGCCGGTGCGGATGTCCAAGCGCTCCGGCAAGGCGATCGCCCTCCACGACCTGCTGGACGAGATCTCAGTGGACGCGGCCCGGTACTTCTTCAACTCCCGGGCCAGCACCAGCCCCCTGGACTTTGACCTGGACCTGGCGGTGCGGGAGGACAGCGAGAACCCGGTGTACTATGTCCAGTATGCCCACGCCCGCATCTGCTCCTTGGTGTCCCGGCTGGCGGAGGAGGGGGCGGCGGTCCCCGCCGCTGCGGGGGTGGACGCCGGTGTGCTGAACGCCCCGGAGGAGCTGGCCCTTATCAAGGCTCTGTCCCAGTATCCGGAGGAGCTCCATCTGGCGGCTCGGGATTATGACCCCAGCCGCATTAACCGGTATCTGGTGTCCCTGGCCGGGGACTTCCACCGCTTCTACAACGCCTGCCGCATCAAGGGGGAGGAGCCCGGCGTGCTCTCCGCCCGGCTGAAGCTGGCGGACAGCGTGCGGGCCGTCCTGGCCAACGGCCTGGGTCTGCTGGGCGTCACCGCGCCGGAGAAGATGTAACGATCTGGACGTTGAGCCGGCCCTCAGCCCCCAGGGCTGAGGGCCGGCTTTTTCCAAACCATGAGAGAGGAACGTGATACCATGCCGCAGAAAAAAGGGGCCCTGGACCGGATCCGGGACAGACTCCAGGCCAACCGGAACCGGCTGACCTACGTCCTGCTGCTGCTGGGGGGCCTGCTGGGACTGGCGGGGTGGGCCCTGCTGCCGGAGGTGGTAGCCATCCACGTCCAGCAGGCGGCCAACATCGGGAAAAACACCATCCTGCTGGCGGACCTGGCCCTGACCTGGGGATTCACCGCCGCCTTCTGGGTCCGCCCTAGGGAGATCATCTATTTTGTAGCAGCATGTTTGGGGGCGTTCCTGTCTCTGAGCGTGCTCATCATCAATGTGATGCTCTGAAAGAGGTGGGGAACGGAATGACGCTGGAACAGCTGGAGGAGAAACTGAAGGGCAGAGAGCCGGGGCTGATGGACGCCTCGGGACAGTACGCAGTTCTGGTCCCTCTGGTGGAGCGGGAGGGGAAGCTGCATATCCTCTATGAGGTGCGCTCACAGGACATGCGCCGCCAGCCCGGGGAGGTCTGCTTTCCCGGAGGGCGGATAGAGGGAGATGAGACCCCGGAGGCCTGCGCCATCCGGGAGACGGAGGAAGAGCTGGGCATCCCCACAGCATCCATCACCGTTCTGGGACGGCTGGATTTTGTGGCCCACCGAGCCAATTTCATCATGTATCCGGTGCTGGCCAGGGTGGAGACGGCTGCGGCAGAGAGGATGGCCCTGAACCCGGCGGAGGTAGATCACACCTTTCTGGTGCCGCTGGAGCACATCGTGCACAATCCGCCGCTGGAGTACAGCTACGCCCTGAAGCCCCGCCCGCCGGCGGACTTCCCCTATCAGCTGATCGGCATCCCACGGGGATATCGGTGGCAGCAGGGGAGGGAGACGGTGCCCGTCTATCTGTGGCAGGGCCACGCCATCTGGGGGCTGACCGGGCGGATCACACGGCATCTGGCGGGCCTGCTGGGCGGAGAGATGGGATGAGCGGGGCGGAGCACCTGGGCCCCTACCTTCTGGGGGTAAAGGAGGGGGTCTTTCCCCTGGGGGGAGACAGCCTGGCCCTGGGGGCCTTCGCTACAGTGAAGCGGGGCTGGCGGGTGTGCGACCTGGGGACGGGGAGCGGCTGTCTGCTCCTGATGCTGGCGGCCCGGGAGGGGGGGCTCTCTCTCACGGGAGTGGAGCGGGAGGAGCGGGCGGCCCAGTGTGCCCGGGAGAACCTGGCCCACAGCGGCCTGGAGGGGACGGTCCTCCAGGCGGACTGGCGGCAGGTGACCCTGCCGGCTGGCGGGTTCGACCTGGTCATCTCCAATCCCCCCTACTTCCAGCCTGGACACGGCGGGGACGGGGGCGGGGCCCGGCAGGCCGACTGCTCCCTTGAGGAGCTGTGCCGCACCGCGGCCCGCCTGCTGAGAAACAGGGGGCGGTTCGCCCTGTGCCACCGGCCGGAGCGGCTGGCGGACCTGATGTGCGCCCTGCGGGGGAGCGGCCTGGAGCCCAAACGGATGCGGCTGCTGGCCCATGGGCCGGAGCATCCCCCCTCCTGTGTTCTGATGGAGGCGGTGCGCCGGGGGCGGCCCGGTCTGCGGATCGAACCGTGAGGGGCGCAGGTGCTCCCAACTGGAGTGCTGAAAAATTTCAGAAAAATTTTGGGCCCCATGCAATAAACGAGACCTCCCATGCATTATGTAGTTGAACGGCAAACAGATAAGCCCGAGATACAGCCGGACACAACATAAAATGACATTTGGGAGGAACATGAAATGAAACGGAACTGGAAGAGCCTGATGGTGAGCGGAACTGTACTGACGGTCCTGGCGGGAGCGCTGACTCTGCCTGCCCTGGCCTCCGTGGGCCAGCGGACGGCCGCCCTGCATTATCAGAACATCAAGGTGACGCTGGATGGCAGGACCCTGGATCTGACGGACAGCAGGGGCAACGAGGTGGAGCCCTTCACCATCGACGGGACGACCTATCTGCCGCTGGCTTCCATCAGCAAGGCGCTGGGAATGGACGTGCGGTGGGATGCCGATACCAACACTGTGATCCTGAACACCAAGGGCACCGGCACCACTGCCGCTGAGAGCTACATCGGGGTGGAACGTGCCAAGGAGATCGCCCTGAAGGATGCGGGGCTCTCTGCCTCCCAGGTCAGCTTTGTCCGGGCGGGGCTGGACTGGGATAACGGCCGCATGGAGTACGAGGTGGAGTTCTGGAAGGACAACGTGGAGTACGACTATGAGATCGACGCCTACACTGGCACCATCCTCCACAGCGACCGGGACATCGAGGGGTACAGCATCCCCGCCCAGTCCTCCGCCGACATCGGCGCCGACCGTGCCAAGGAGATCGCGCTGGACCACGCCGGTGTGTCCGCCTCCAAGGCCACCTTTGTGCGGGCCCATCTGGACTATGAGGACGGACGCCGGGTGTACGATGTGGAGTTTTACAGCGGCAGCAAGGAGTATGACTATGAGATCGATGCCGCCAGCGGCGATATCCTGAGCTGGGACTACGACGCCGAATACTATACAGGTCAGGCCGCCGGTCAGACCGGCAGCTACCTCAGTGAGGCGGAGGTCCGCCAGATCGTGGAGGACCGGGCGGGGGTCTCCGGGACCTTCCGGGAGCTGCATCTGGACCGGGACGATGGCCGCGTAGTCTACGAGGGCGAGATGCGGGACGGCTGGACCGAGTATGAGTTCACGCTGGACGCGGTGACCGGTACCATCCTGGAGTGGGACGTGGACCGGCACTGAGCATTGGTTTCATGACAGAACGGCAAGAGGCCGCCGCGGAGTTCCGCGGCGGCCTCTTTGGCTGAGCGGAGGCATGTCATATGGGAGGGGGCTGCTTTGAGCGGGAAAGGGAACGGAGAAAAAATGGGCGGCCCGGAGCTCCGTTCGGGGATAGAAAAAAGGCGGGTCCTGTGTTATAATGGCTCCATGGAAACAAACCGAGCCGCCCTGTCCCAGGGTGGGCGGCGGCGGAAAGGAGCATAAGGCATGGCAGGAACCCTCTATCTGGTCCCGACTCCC
Organism: Clostridium sp. DFI.5.61; assembly: GCF_024462915.1. Taxonomy (NCBI): domain Bacteria; kingdom Bacillati; phylum Bacillota; class Clostridia; order Eubacteriales; family Clostridiaceae; genus Clostridium; species Clostridium sp. DFI.5.61. Next base: position 19,295 of record NZ_JANGBZ010000028.1, on the reverse strand, counting down.
ATCGGCAATCTGGGGGACATCTCCCCGCGGATGGCGGATACTTTGGCGCAGGCGGACTTCATTGCCGCAGAAGACACCCGGGTGACAGTGAAGCTCCTCAACCATCTGGGGTTGAAGAAGCCTATGGTCACCTACCACCGGCACAACACCGCAGCCAGCGGTCAGGCGGTGCTGGACCGCCTGATGGCAGGGGAGAGCTGTGCTCTGGTCACGGACGCGGGGATGCCGGCCATCTCCGACCCGGGGGAGGAGATGGTGGCCCTGTGTGCCGCTGCCGGGGTCCCGGTGGTACCCATCCCGGGTCCCTGCGCCCTGGTCACGGCGCTGGCAGCCTCCGGCCAGCCCACCGGCCGCTTCACCTTTGAGGGCTTTTTGGCCATGAACAAGAAAAACCGCCGGGCCCACCTGGAGTCCCTGCGGGGGGAGGAGCGGACCATGATCTTCTACGAGGCCCCCCACAAGCTGGTTGCCACCCTCCGGGACTTGGCGGACACTTTTGGCCGGGAGCGGGAGATATCTCTGTGCCGGGAGCTGACCAAGCTCCATGAGGAGATCCGGCGCACCACTCTGGGGGAGGCGGCGGACTGGTATGGGGAGGAGACGCCCCGGGGAGAGTTCGTCCTGGTAGTCCGGGGTGCCCAGCCGGAGGAGGAGGGGGAATGCACTCTGGAGGACGGCCTGACATTGGCGGAGCGGCTGCGGGAGGAGGAGGGGCTCTCCCTGCGGGACGCGGTGCGCCAGGCGGCCAAGGAGCTGGGGCTCTCACGGAATGAGCTCTACCGCCTGGCGGTGGAGCAGGAATAAAAATGGCCCCTGCCCGGGAAAGGGCAGGGGCCGTCTGCTGTGGGGGTCATGGTTTGCACTGGCCGCAGGGGGAATATCCCTGAGCGATCAGCTCCTCACGGCTGCCGGAAAAGGCCTGGCGGTTCTCCTCTTTCATGGAGGCGGCGCCGGAGCAGGAGGGGAGATGAAATTTTCCAGAGCTGGTGTTCAGGATGTACAGGGTGTCCTCCGGCTCCTTCTGGGTGCTGTCCTCTGGAAGAGCATCCCCCTCCAGGGAGCTGGCACCGGTAGCGTAGTCGATGGTGATGCCGGGCTGGTCATTATAGACATAGACGTTGAAGCAGATGCCCTCGCCCTGGTCCTCCACCGACTCGGCCTCCATCTGCACGCCCCGGGCCACCAGCTCAGTGCCCTGAAAGATGGGAGTGACCCGGTAGAGGACGTGGTTGCCGGTCTCCTGGACGTAATCCGCCACCATGTTTTCAAAGGGGAGCATCCCCTCCACGTTGAGATAGCGGGTGCCGGTGATGAGGTTCTGCTCATTGGCATTCTCACCGCTGAGCTGATAGCCGATGAGATGGCAGCGGTTGTACAGGTACTTGCCGTCCACGATGTCATATTTCACCGTCTGCCAGCCGCTGGGCTTGACTTGGCCGATGCTGTCCCGTTCCTCCGTGGGCATCAGGTCCAGACCGATGTTGGCATAGGCGGTGCCGCACCGGCCAAGCAGATCCAGGCTGCTGTAAGTCTCGAAAGAGTCGGTGGTGAAGTCCTCCTGGGAAAAGCCGGGCTGGTTGTCCTGGAGCACCACATAGGGCTCGCCGGAGAAGGGCGGGACGTCCTCCAGAGAGAAGGAGGAGGGCGCGGCCTGAAGGAGCTGGCCGCAGCCGGACAGCGCCGCGCAGAGCAGCAGGAGGAGGGGGATGAGATGGAGCGTACGTATTTTCATGGGCGGTAGACTTCCTTTGTGATTTTTTTATGGGAGGAGCCGGGAAATTCCTCCCGGCCCAACAGGGACCACCCCAGGGCGGCCGGGTCCAGGTCCAGAAACAGGTCCGCGGGGTAGCGGCGGTTCCAGTGATAGAGGACCATGGACTCCACCCGGTCCAGGAAGGGCCGGATGGGCCGGTCCTCCAGAAAGCAGAACTCCCCCGGGGCGGCCTGGGCGAGAAAGTCCTCCGAGGTCAGGATGGAGCTGGAGAGGCCGTCCCGCAGGGAGGAGAAGAGGGAGCGGGAGCCGGGGGCCATCCACAGGGGGGAGCCGGCGCACGTCCGGAGCACGTCTTGGCAGAGCACCCGGTCCCGGCTGAGCCGGCGGCCATGGAACAGCAGGCCGCCCCGGTCATCGATGCAGGAGATCAGGATCATGGTCCACCCTCTTTCTTCGGAAACAGTACATTTGTTCTGGTGTGCTTGTTGATTGTAGCAGAGATGGGGCCAAAATTCCAGAGGAAAAGAAAAAATTTTTCTCCGTTCCGAGAAAAGGCGGCCCTCCCTAGGACCTTGTATCCGGGGCGTCCGATGTGGTATGATGGAGACGTCCGGTACATGATCAGGACTGGAAAGGAATGTTTGGATATGGAACTGGAAACAAAGGAACTTTTGGACCTCTCCCACACCCTGGCGGGGGAGTATCTGGCGGGATTTCAATACCCCTGGCAGGCCCTGGACGGGATCAAGGAGCTGATCCTGACCCTGGGGGCTGCGCTGCCGCCGGAGGAATATGACCAGCCCGCCCCCCAGGTCTGGGTGCATAAAACGGCGGTGGTGTTCCCCACAGCCTATCTGGGGGCGCCCTGCATCATTGGGCCTGAGACTGAGGTGCGCCACTGTGCGTTTATCCGGGGCTCGGCCCTGGTGGGGGCCCACTGCGTGGTGGGCAATTCCGTGGAGCTGAAAAACGTGATCCTGTTCGACAACGTGCAGACCCCCCACTACAACTATGTGGGAGACTCCATCCTGGGCTATAAGAGCCATATGGGTGCCGGCTCCATCACCTCCAACGTGAAGTCAGACAAGACGCTGGTGACAGTGAAGAACGGAGCAGAGCGGATCGAAACGGGCAGGAAGAAGTTCGGCGCCATCCTGGGCGACCATGTGGAGGTGGGCTGCAACTCCGTGCTGAATCCGGGGACCGTGGTGGGGCGGGGGAGCAGCATCTACCCGGTCTCCTGCGTCCGGGGTGCCATCCCGGCGGGCAGCATCGTCAAGACCGGGGGCGTGGTGGTCCAAAGGAGCTGAGTGCCGCGGGGGATGCGGAACAAGACAGAGGGCGCGGCGGGATCTGCCGCGCCCTCAAGCTGTTTGTGGGAGCCCTCTCTCCCACGGACCGGCGGAGGCGGAGACCAAAAGAAAAACGCCCCAAATCCTGGCTGGATCCAGAGCGTTTAAAAAACCGCATAAAATTTGTCTGCTGTTTCTATCTGGGCTGCTGGGGGATCAAATCAGAACTGTCCGCACTCCTGGAGTGCCTTGATGCACTTGGGGCAGATATTCTTGCCGCGGAAAACGATGACATCCCGGGCGTCATCACAGAAAATGCAGGCGGGCTGATATTTTTTCAGAATGATGGACGGTCCATCCATATAGATCTCCAGGGAGTCTTTCTCCGCGATATCCAATGTACGGCGCAGTTCGATGGGAAGGACGATACGGCCCAGCTCATCGACCTTCCGGACAATGCCGGTAGATTTCAATGTGATCATTCCTTTCTTCCTTCTTCATGTCCCAGTCGTCAAAACGATCGATGCGGTTTCGCAGTCATAATGTACGATTTTGGAAACTAAACATTATTATACTACAAAGTGCGACTGTGTCAACCATAATTTGTGAAGATTCTGCAAAAAGTGTTCGGAAAGAGCAAAAAATGATGGGAAAACAGGGAAATCAGAAAAATGAACACCACGGCAGAGAATGGTTATCTTTTCCAGACATGTCCCGTATATATGATTTGAAGGGGGGACAGGGGTATGACGATGACGATCCTCTGGACGGGGATGGTGGTGCTCTCCATCCTGTGCGGACTGGCTACGGGGCAGTCGGCCCAGGTGGCCGCGGCGGCGGTGGAGGGGACCCAGGCGGCGGTGGAGCTGTGCCTGTCCATTGCGGGGATGCTGTGCCTGTGGACCGGGGTGATGGAGGTGATGCGGCGGTCCGGGCTGGCAGAAAAGCTGTCCCGGCTGCTTCGACCGATGCTCCGGCTGCTCTTTCCCCAGGTAGCCCGGGACCGGGAGACCATGGACAGCATCGCGGCCAATGTGTCGGCCAATTTGCTGGGGCTGGGCAACGCTGCCACCCCTCTGGGGCTGGAGGCCGCCCGGCGGATGAGCCGCTGCAGCCCCGGGGTGGCTTCCGATGCGCTGTGCATGCTGGTGGTGTGCAATACGGCCTCCATCCAACTGATCCCCACCACGGTGGCCACGGTGCGGGCTGGGGCAGGGAGCGCCGCTCCCTTTGACATCCTGCCTGCCGTTTGGCTGGCCTCCGGGCTGTCGGTAGGGGTAGGAGTGCTGGCCTGCAAGATATGCGCGCGGATATGGAGGGATTGACATGCTGGACCTGATGATGACCCTGGTGGTGCCGCTGACGCTGGGGCTGGTGGCGGTCTACGCCGCCTGCCGCCGGGTGGACGTTTACGATGCCCTGATCCAGGGAGCAGGGGAGGGACTGGGCACCTTGGCCCGTATCATCCCCAGCCTGGTGGGGCTGATGACGGCGGTGTATATGCTGCGGGCGTCGGGGGCGCTGGATCTGGCCGCTCAGGCCCTGGCTCCCCTGCTGGACCGGGTAGGGGTGCCGGCAGAGCTGCTCCCTCTGATGCTGGTGCGCCCCATCAGCGGGAGCGCCGCCCTGGGGGTGGGGGCGGAGCTCATCACCAGCAGCGGGCCGGACTCCTATGTGGGCCGGGTGGCGGCGGTGATGCTTGGGTCCACGGAGACCACCTTCTACACCATCGCGGTCTACTTCGGCGCAGTGGGCATCTCCCGGACCCGGTACGCGGTCCCCGCCGCCCTGTGCGCTGACCTTACCGGCTTTCTGGCGGCGGCCTGGGCGGTCCGGCTGTGCTTTGGAGGCGGATAAAGCTCTCACACGCCGCGTCAGGCGGCATGTGAGAGCTCTCTTACTATGGGGCGGACAGGAGAGTCAGGGGCGGCCCGTCCAATCGGATGACCCGGTCCGCCCGGTCCAGAACGGCAGGCTCATGGCTGACCAGGATGACAGGGGCGGCCAGCTCCCCCAGGGCGGATAGGATGCGGTCTGCCCGCTGAGGGTCCACCCCTGCAAAGGGCTCGTCCAGCAGATAGAGGGAACCGCCCAGGGCCAGCGTGCGGACCAGGGCCAGACGCCGTCCCATGCCGCCGGACAGATGGGCGGGATAGGTACGCTCTTCCCCTTCCAGCTCTGCCAGCCGCAGCCAGCGGGGGACCTCCACCCACCGGGGGCGGGGGAGCACGTCGGTAAGGTGCTGCTCCACGGTACGCCAGGGGAAGAGGCGGTCCTCCTGAAAGAGCAGGGCAGCGGAACGGAGGGACAGGCCGGTGATCCGGCCGGAGATGGGGTGCTCCAGCCCGGCCAGAACCCGCAGCAGGGTGGTCTTGCCGCAGCCGGAGGGGCCGGACAGGGCGGTGATCCCCGTCTCAGGCAGGGTGAGGGAGAAGCGGTCCAGCACCCGCTTCTCTCCAAAGGTGACGGTGACCTCCTCCAAACAGATCATGGCGACCACCTCCTGTTTATCCGGTTCAGCAGAGCAGAGAGCAGTTTTTCCAGGGTAAGGGACAGAAGGAGGATAACCAGCGTCCAGGCAAACAGGGAGGGGGTCTCCAGATAGTCCCGGGCCTGGACGATCTGCGTGCCCACCGCCCAGGCGGGGCGGCAGAGCACCTCGGCGGCCACCCCGGACTTCCAGGCAAGGCCCAGAGAGGTGACCACTGCGCTGAGAAAGTAGGGCCGCACCGAAGGGAGATAGACCAGCCGGACGGTTTTGAGGCGGGAGAACCGGAGCGCTCCGGCCTGTTCCAGCAGCTTGGGGTCGGTCTCCCGGATGCCCCGGCCCACGTTCCCCCACACCACCGGCAGCACCATCAGGGCGGAGACCACCACAGGCACCAGACCACGGCGGGTCCACAGCAGGACGAAGAGGATGAAGGAGACCACTGGCACCGCCCGGATGACCCGGACGGCGGGGGAAAGGAGGACATCCGCCCATCGGCTGGCGCAGGTGAGGGCGGCGGTCAGCGCCCCCAGCAGAGTGCCGGCCAGCAGTCCGGCCAGGACCCGGACCAGGGAGAGCAGGGCGGTCTGCCAGAAACTGGGCACCCCCGCCAGCTGGATCAGCGTTCCCAGGACCGCGGCAGGGCCGGGAAGGATGAAGGACTGGCCCACAGCCAGGGCGGCCAGCTGCCACACCACCAGCCAGAAGGCCAGGGGAAGGAGGGGCCGCAGCAGACGGTCAGGGCAGATAGTACAGGCTGTCATAGGGGATGCTGCCGCCGATAGCGGCGGGGTCGGCGCGGTACAGGACCTCGTAGTAGGCCTGGACGGTGTCCTGCATCTCCTCCCCGGTGAGCAGGGTGAGATTGCACTGGGGGATGGCGGCCTCCGCGATCTGGGCGTTGGCGGTGATGCCGTATTTGGCCACCAGCTCCGCCGCCTCCGACCGGTTGCCCTCGTCAGACATGAAGGAGATGGAGTCACCGTACAGGTCCAGGAAAGCGTCCACGGCCTCAGGATGCTCCTCCACGAATTCCCTGCGGGCTACGATGCAGCCCATGGGCAGAGGGGTGGAGGAGACGGCATCCCACTCAGCGCTCAGGTCCAGGGCTTGGCGCACGCCGGGGTCCTTCATCAGCAGGGCAGTGGCGGCGGGGACGGGCAGCATGCACACGCCGTCCTCGGCGGAAAGCATGTTGGCAGTGACCTCCTGGGCGGTGAGCCACTGGATGGTCACATCCGCGGCGGGGTCCAGCCCGTTCTGGGTCAGCAGATAGTTGAGGATGTACTCCGGGTTGGCCCCCTGGCCGGTGGCGTAGATGGTCTTGCCCCGCAGGTCGGCCATGGACTGGATGGAGTCCCCCTTCTCCAGGATGTACAGCACACCCATCGTGTTCACTGCCAGCATCTGAATGGAGCCGTCGGTCTTGTGGTAGAAGTTGGAGGCCACATTGGTGGCCACAGCGGCGATGTCTGCCTCGCCGTTGGACAGCAGGGCGGTGGCCTCGCTGTTTTCCGTCACCACGACGGAACTGACGGAGATGGGGCTGTCAGCAGGAACGTGTTCCGGGGCGTAGTACTCCATTAGATAGGCAGCCCCTACACCGGTAGGGCCGGAAAGGACGGCCAGATCGATGGGGAGGACCTCATCGTTCGGGGCGGGGATGCCGGAAGAGGAGGTGCTGGAGCTGACGGAGGAGATGGCGCCGCCAGACTGGGAGGGTGCCTCTGCGGGACGGCAGCCCGAGGCAGAGAGGAGGAGCAGGGCGGACAGGAGCAGGGGCAGAAGCTTGGTTCGTTTCATGGCAGGATTCCTTTCTCAGATTTGGACGGATACACCTATTCTGGGCAGAGACGGATCGTTGACTGGATTTGTACACCGAAGGGGAAATTTTCTTACCCGGAGCCCCGGACACCCTCCAGAGCGGCCGGATCGGGGACGAGGATGGCCCGTCCCTCCCGCCGGATCAGGCCGGCCTGTTCCAAGTCCTGAAAGGCCCGATACACCGAGGCGCGGCTGATGCCCAGCTGGCGGGCCAGACCGGAGGCGGAGCACTCCACTGCGCCATAGGAGAGGCTGCTGAGCAGATAGCGGACCACCCGGCCCTCCGTATCCCCCACAGCCAGGGAACCCAGCCGGGCGTTGAGGAAGCGGATGCGGCCGGTGAGATAGGTCAGATAGTTCCGGCGCAGCAGGGCCTCCTCCCCCAGAAGGCGGTCCAGCAGCTCCTGGTCCAGTAGGAGGCAGCGGCAGATCCCTTGGGCGGTGAGGGTGGTGGCATAGTCGGGGGCGTCGTTGTAGAGGGCGGCGGCGCCGAAGAGATCCCCTGGCTCCAGGGTGCTGACGGTGAGGCTGCCCTTGGTCACCAGTACCCGTCCGGAGAGGAGCAGCCCCAGACAACGGCGGAAGCGGTCGGGTCGGTAGATCTCTGCGCCGGAGGAGAAGTCCTCCACCGAACAGCCGGACCGCGCCAGGACATCCCGGACCAGTGCCTCGGGACATGCCTGAAACAGGGGGCAGCGGAGGAGCAGATCCCACTGGTGCGGAGGGAGAGAGACAGGCATGGAGGTCAGCTCCTTTCCAAAACTGTCTCATTTGAGACGGTTTTATTGTAGAACAGCTGGAGGGAAATGTCAAGGGAAAGAGCATACGCCATGAAAACATGTAAGACCGGTATATGAGGAGGGGCGCGCACGGAAGGGAGAGGGAATTACCTGTATGGTAAAACGCCTGGGGAGACAGACGACCCTGTCTGCCTCCCCAGGCGTTTTTACCATATCGTTCCGCCCCAGGGGTCAGCCCTTGAGCAGATCCTTGAAATAGGTGTCTGCGTAGTGGATGGCGCCCACTGGGTTGTGGGCCAGCACCCGGTCTTTTACCACCAGGGTGGTAACCAGTGCTTTGGAGTATTGATAGAAGAGGGAGTCGTGGCCCACACAAAGCCCCAGACAAATATTGAATTGGGTGTCCTGGCTGTTGAGCAGCTCGGCCTGGGCAATGGGGTTGCACATGGCCTCAAACTGGCCGGGCTGGAGCTTGCACTCCTCCGGCACCCCGGCCCGGGACTTGTCCAGTCCGCCGGTCTTGCAGATGACGGACACCACCTGGAAGCCGTTATTCCGCAGGACCCGCTCCACCACAGCGGCCTCCTTCTTCAGTGCCGCACAGAAAGCCAGGCCCAGCTTTTGATAGTGCATGGATCGGGAGAACTCCACGATCTCCTTCAGGCGGGGCCAGCGGCAGTAGCCAGCCGACTCGATGGCGGCGCTGGTGACAAAAAAGTCGTGGTTTTCCTCTGACCAGTAGCGCTCCAAAAGCCGGTCAAAGAACTCCGGGTCCCGCATGGGACAGTTCCGGGGCAGGTCCCCGCCCCCCTTCTGGCAGGAGCGGAGGGTACAGCTGGCACAGGTGTACATACAACAGATCCTCCTTACAGTCTCTCATTCTTCGTCAGGCTGATACAGCTCCGGACGGAACACTCCGCTCTGGTCCCGGCACCAGGCGGTGCCTGGTTCGGAGTCCAGCAGAGGGATGATGTCCGGGTCGTAGTTGCACAGGGTGTTGAGGTGATAGATGCCGCTGCGGCCGGGGTCGTCCATATAGCTGTCGCTCTCATCTCCGGCGGTGAAGCGCCAGCCGCTATCCCAATTCTCGTCCCCCTCCTCCGGCTCCTCCCTGTAGCAGTAGCCCACCCGGCAGCCGTCCACCAGGATGCGGTCAGTGGCGAAGCAGCCCTGGGGGCCCTCCCCGTCATAGAGGTGCCGGAGCTCCCGCTGGGGGATGGCGAACTCCTTCTGGGGGCGGTCGGAGAGGACGCTGGGGCGGTCCACGTCCACCGTCTCCAGGTCCTCCTCGGGAAAGAGGTCCAGCAGCTCTCCGGCACTGTGGGAGAGCTTGAAGTCCATCTCCTCCTGATACAGAGGGAGGAGCTGATAGAAATTTACCTCATCGCCGCCGGAGAGGGGACAGACCGACGCCTCCTGGGGGAAAGCACCGGGGTTGACCAGCATGATGCCGTTGAAGCGGGTGTTTTCCGCAAAGGGGGAGCCGTCCGGGTTGGCAATGGTATGGCCCCAGCCCAGCCAGCTGTCCTCGTTGATGGGCAGGCGGGCCAGGATTTTCAGCCAGCGGATGGGCCAGTACCACGCCTCGCCCTCTTCGCCCACCTTCCAGTCGGGGGGCAGGCAGATAAACAGCTCAGCCCGCTCCAGCTTCTGGCCGGCCAGATCCTCCGGCACGTTCATGGCGTGGGCCCCCATGCCGTGGGTCATCAGGATATAGTAGTTCCGCTCCGGGCTTGGGGGGATGATGTAGATGTCCACATGGATATTGGGGGAGACGATCTCGTGGAACACGTTCTCCGACGATCCGAAATAGGTGTGGATATGCTGGTCCACGGTGTCCCAGTCCTCCTGGCCGTACACCTCGGGACAGCACTGCTTGGCGGCGATGTACTTCTGGCACTGGCGGATGAACTCAGGGGCATCCGGGTCCTGGGGGGCCAGCTCTGCCGCCCGCTGGAAGTGGGGCAGGGCTTCCTCTTCACGGTCCAGATAGAACAGGGCGTAGCCCAGCCGGTAGTGCCACAGGGGGTCCTCCTGTCCCTGGTCTGCGATGGACTCCAGAAGGGAGACGGACTTTTCCAGCGGCCCGGCCTCCTCGGGCCCGGCCAGGTTGTTGTAGGCCCGGGCCAGCTGGCAGGTGAGCTCATAGCCCCGCTCCGGCTGGGGGATGGCCTCGATGGCGTCGATGATCCGCTGATATTGGTCCTCCTCGTGCCAGCGCTGAAGCTGGCCGAGCAGTTCCGTATCCAGGTCCTCCATATTTGGAACCTCCTTCTTCTGACTCTGTCCGGCGCCGGATGTCAGGCCAGACTGGCCAGATAGGCGGCCGGGCCGCTCTCGTACAGGTCACCCCCGTGGGCGTCCAGGATAACGGTGAGGGGGAAGTCCTCCACCTCCAGACGGCGCACCGCCTCACAGCCCAGGTCCTCCCAGCAGATGACCTCCAGCTCCTTCACGCTGGCGGCCATCAGGGCCCCGGCACCACCCAGGGCGGCCAGGTAGACCGCCCCATTGCGGACCACCGCATCCTTCACGGCCTGGTCCCGCTTGCCCTTTCCGATCATGATGAGCTGGCCCAGGTCCAGCAGGCGGGGGGAGTAGGCGTCCATCCGGCCGCTGGTGGTGGGACCGGCGGAGCCGATGACCTGACCGGGGCGCTCCGGAGTGGGGCCCACATAGTAGACGGCGGAGCCCTCCACGGGGAAGGGCAGGGAACCCCCGGTGTCCAGCAGCTCCATCATCCGCTTGTGGGCGGCATCCCGGGCGGTGTAGACGGCCCCAGACAGGAGCACGGTGTCACCGGTCCGCAGGGGGGCGAGGTCCTCTCTTGTAACGGGGGTTCTGAGTTTATATTGCATGGAAATCCCTCCCAAATGGCTTGGTCGATATTTTAGATGGGTATTACAGATGATCCAGCAGAAAACGGTGGACCGTATCCGCAATCTCTTTGGGGCGCTGGCGGTATAGATCATGGGGGAGCTCAAACAGATGGAAAGAGGAGGTGGAAAAAGCAGAGAGATAATTCCTCGCACACATCCGCCATTCTTCTTTGGGAAGAGGAGTGCCTTTGCCGTTGGAAAGCAGAAACAGCGTGGGGACAGAGGCAGGCGGTCCCTCCTGACGTATCTGACGGATGCTGTGGGGAAGGGCTTTTGCCTCGTTGATCCAGACGATGCTGGCAAAGTTCCGACGGGCGGCGGGCACCAGGTCCTTCCGAACTGAGGCGGGACAACGCCTCAGCAGAGAGTGGGAAGCGAGCTGGAAAAGTATGGCTCGCTTCCAGTCGGGGCGGCCCAGATGTTCCAGATGGTGCAGGACAGAGGCAAGATCCATGTTCTGATAGGCATCGGGAGTGGCGGGGTCCAGTCCCACAAGGGCGGAAATCTCCTCTGGATATTTAGAGGCCCAGTGCAGTGCCTCCAGAAACCCCATGCTGTGGGCCGCCAACACCACTGGAAAAGGGTGCTTCAGTGCGGCCAATACCCTGCGGTACTCCTCCACCACGGTGTCCACATCCCGGGGGGCCTCGGTCAGATCACTGAATCCATAGCCGAATTTGGAGGGGATCAGGACGGAGTACCATTCTCTCAGGGCATCGGCCAGAGGGGCGTATTCCAGTCCAGGGAAGAGGATATTGGAGCCGGACAGGATCACAAGTGTGACCGGCCCTGATCCCCCAGAGGATACCTGGAAGGCCCGGCCGCCTACAGCTACCATTTGCTCGTCCATGACAACACCTCCATGGGCGGTCAGAGCTGGGCGGAGGCCCGGCGGGTCACATGGCAGCTCACATTCACCGCCACGGGCAGGCCGGCCACGTGGGTGGGGGCGGTCTCGATGGACAGGCCCAAACAGGTGGTCCGGCCGCCGAAGCCCTGGGGGCCGATGCCCAGGGCATTGATTTCCTCCAGCAGCTCCTCCTCCAGCTGGGCATAGAAGGGGTCGGAGTTGGGCTGGTCGATGGGGCGGAGCAGGGCATGCTTGGCCAGACAGGCCGCCTTGTCAAAGGAGCCGCCGATGCCGATGCCCAGCACGATGGGGGGACAGGGGTTGGAGCCGGCCAGGCGCACCGTCTCCACCACGAATTTTTTCACGCCCTCCACCCCGTCAGCGGGCTTGAGCATCCCCAGGCGGCTCATGTTCTCCGAGCCGAAGCCCTTGGGAGCCACGGTGATCCGGCACCCGTCCCCAGGCACCAGCCGGAGGGTGATGGCGGCGGGGGTGTTGTCCTCTGTGTTCACCCGGCGCAGGGGATCACCCACGATGGACTTGCGCAGATAGCCCTCGCCGTAGCCCCGGCGGACCCCCTCGTGGACGGCCTGCTCAAAGTCGCCCTGGATGTGGACCTCCTGGCCCAGCTCCACAAACACACAGGCCATCCCCGTGTCCTGACAGACAGGCAGTTCTTCCCGCTCCGCAAGCTCCAGATTGTCCCACAGCAGGCCCAGGGTCTCTTTGGCAAGAGGCCAGGGCTCCTCCCGGCGGGTGCGGTCCAGGGCGGAGACGATGTCGGGGGGCAGGTGAGTGTTGGCTTGGATACACAGCTTTGCCACCGCGTCGGTGACGGCGGCGGCGGAAATGGTACGCATACAGACGCCCTCTTTCTTCGGGTTTTCTCCATTGTACCAAATTTCGCAGAGAGGGGAAAGGGCTGGACGAAAAAAATGCCCCGCCGCAGGCGGGGCATCCTGTTCTTGTGGTGTGAACGGGCGGGAAATTTGCAAAGAATGTCCGTAGCTGCGCTGACCAAAAGATCAAAAGTGGAAGGAAAATACAGCGTGAATGGTCTGGATAGGACCGGACCGGCCGGTATAGGAGGAGCCGCCATAGCTGGAGATAGAGGCAAATGGGTAGTGGAGCCAATGGGTCTGGTGGCGGAGAAAGACGCTCCAGGTGTCAGTATAGGACCACTGCTCCGGGCTGGAGAAGTGAATGTCAGAAGGCTGGGGCATCTGGCTGGCGTCCACCGTGTAGGCCAGGTAGCCCCGCAGATTTTCCGCCTGAGCGGGAATGGAGAAGGCTATCCAGGGATAATAGCGCAGGTGGCCGCCCAACCGCTCCAGCTCCATTCTGGTGGTGTCTATAAGTGGGTAGACATATGGATGCTCTTCCACATATTCCGCCGTCTCCCCGCCGGCCAGCCGGACCCGGGGAGAGGCACACCAGAGCTGTCCCTCCTCGTGCCATAAAAGCCGTCCGGCATAGTCTGTCGTAGGGTACTGGCCGGAAGGGGACACGGAGAACTGCTCCTGAAGACGGAGGCGGGGAAGGACTGAATACCGGAACCAGTGGATCTGCCGAACCTGTCCCTCCGGGAGAAAGATGAGCCAGGAGGACAGCTCTGCTATTCCGTCAGTCAGAGCTTGAGCAGGAAAGGGGGTGTCCGTCTCCGTCCCAGGCCCCTCCGGATCATACCAGAAGACCCCTGATACTGCCGAAGCGTCCGCACACCGCTCCAGTTCCGCGGCATCCAGTGCAGCGGCAATGTCCTCCGGCAGCCCCAGAGAGACCAGCTGGGCCTGGACAGCCGCCTGCTCCGGGGTGAGGAGCGCGGCAGGTTTGCCGGAAGTTGGGATATGTCCACTGACCCATAGCGCGATGGGCAGGGAGAGGAGGACGGCGGCAAAGCTGCCCGCCAGGACAGTGCGGGAAGAGAGACGGACAGGGACAGGGGAGATGTGGTAACCAAATCCGGATAGAGTTTCGCTCTGACGATAGATACAGATCAGAAAACGGAGCTCCAGCAGGATCATGAAAATGGGCCGGCCATAGTAGAGCCACTCGTTGGTGATGGAGAGACCGAGCAGGCCAGGCTGAGAGGCGGGGACCAGCTGGTCCCACAGTGCCACAGCCAAGGCCAGCAGGTGGCAGAGAAGGCCCTGGCCCAGCCAGTCACGGGGCAGATTTTCTGTCCCGGAGGAGAGAAAGACTGCCCGGGTCCCCCGCCACAGGGCCAGCAGCATGAGCAGGGAGGCCCCTTGAAGCAGCCAGGTAAGGGTCCCGTCCACAGCGGGAGACGCCGCAAGCATCGCCATCACAGGCGTGGCGGCGAGCACGTCGAGGGCCATATGGGACGCCAGCAGAAGGGCGGACAACAGCCAGCCGAGACGGAACCAGCGGTTCTCAAGGCGGAGGGAGCGGTAGCCCAGATACACTAGGACAGCGCCCAGCAGCGGGAGGAGATATTGCAGATAGAAGAACTGGAACCGGAAAGTGAGCAGGGCCGTTCCCACTACGATACGGTCCATAGCGGGGCGCCACGGGGTGAAGCGCGGCAGCTCGGCGGGCGGGATCTGAGAGAGCTCCTCCATGATATGGCGGTCAAAGTCGTCTGTTCGCATCACAGCTCACCTCCCAGCAGATGTTGCAGCTTTTTCCGCAGGCGGTAGAGCCTGCCCTCCACCGCCCGCTCCGTCACCCCGAGCTCTGCCGCGATCTGGGCGGTGGACTGAAGGTAGTAATACTTGCGGTAAAACAGCAGATAGTCCCTCCGGCTCAGTGAGGAGAGCGCCCGGGACAGTTCGTTGGCCCGCTCCTGGCGGAGCGGGGCCTCCTCCGGGCCGGGGAGAGGGTCGGGGTGGTCCTCTTCCAATGATCGCGTGCGCGCCTCCTGCCGCCGGCGGGCCCGCAGCCGGTCATAGGCCGCGTTCCGGCAGAGCGCGGTGATCCAGGCGGCGGGAGAGGCGCGTCCGGGGTCATAGAGCAGGCGGCGTTCCCACAGCTTAGCCCGGACCTCAGCGAGGCAGTCCTCCCGGGCGTGGACGTCAGAGAGGATGCCCCGGACGATGTAGTCCATCATGGGGCCGTATTCCGACAGAAGGGGTTCCATGGCGGCGGGGTCGCCGTCACGGAGCCGCTCCAACCAGTTGACAGGGTCCAACCGACTCACCTCCCTGAGTTTTCTTCTATCTCAAGATACGCCGAAGGGGCGGAAATCCCACGAAAAAAGATGCGGCCCTCTCATGAAAGAGGGCCGCATCCGCTGACAGGGGAAAGGGCCGCCGCCAGCTCACTGATGGATACCGCGGTTCTGGTCGCCCTCGGGATTGACGCCGAACTCGTAGTCGTTGCCGGGGAGGATGGCGTTGAGCAGGATGCCCGCCAAGGCGGCGATGGCCAGGCCGGTGAGCGTGATGGAGGTGCCGGCCACGGTGAAGGTGATGCCGCTGGAGAAGCCCAGGCCGCACACCAGGATGACGGCGGCGATGATGAGGTTGCGGGACTTGGTCAGGTCCACGTTGTTCTCCACGATGTTGCGCACGCCGATGGCGGAGATCATGCCGTAGAGAATGAAGGACACGCCGCCCACGATGGCGGAGGGCATAGAGCCGATGATGTCGGCCATCTTGGGAATAAAGGAGAGCACGATGGCATAGACGGCCGCCAGACGGATGACCCGGGGGTCATGGACCTTGGACAGGACCAGGACGCCGGTATTCTCGCCATACGTGGTGTTGGCGGGGCCGCCGAACATGCCGGCCAGGGAGGTGGCGATGCCGTCGCCCACCAGGGTGCGGTGCAGGCCGGGCTCCTGAATGAAGTTCTGACCCACGGTGGCGGAGATGGCGGACATGTCGCCGATGTGCTCCATCATGGTGGCCAGGGCGATGGGGGCCATCACCAGGATAGCGGTGAGGTCAAACTTGGCCATCTGGAAGGGGGGCAGGCCCAGGATGCTGGCCTCGCGCACGGCGGTGAAATCGATGAGGGGGATGGCCTCTCCTGCGGCGTTCAGCACAGTGACGCCGCAGGCGTTCATGATGAGGGCGGCGATATAGGAGACCACCACGCCCATCAGAATGGGGATGATCTTGAACATCCCCTTCCCCCAGATGTTGAAGATGATGATGGTGGCCAGGGCGATCAGGGCCAAAGGCCAGCAGGTGGAGGCGTTGCTCACCGCGGAGGGGGCCAGGGTCAGGCCAATGCACACGATGATGGGGCCGGTGACCACCGGGGGCAAGAAGCGCATGACCTTCTTCACGCCCACCAGGCGGATGACCAGGGCCAGCGCCAGGTAGAGCAGGCCGGCAACCACGATGCCGCCGCAGGTATAGGCCAGCTTATCCTGGGGAGACATGTCCGCATAGATGCCGGTGTTCAGGTTGGCCATGGTGCTGAAGCCGCCCAGGAAGGCAAAGGAGGAGCCCAGAAAGGCAGGCACCCTGAATTTGGTGCACATATGGAAGAACAGGGTGCCGATGCCGGCAAAGAACAGAGTGGTCTGGATGTCCAGGGGCAGACCGTACTGCTGGACCAGGATGGGGACCAGGATGGTAGCGCCGAACATGGCGAACATGTGCTGGAGGCCCAGCACCAGCATCTTGGGGGTGCCCAGCTTCCGGGCGTCGCGGATGGGTTCGTTTGGATTCATGGATAAAACTCCCTTCTCACTTTCTCTGACACACAAAAAAAGACAATCACACCGGTGATTGCCCGCCTGCGGAACAGAAGAGAGGCCCCCAAACCCGATACAGCGACCCGTACAGCACGGTCATGGACCTCTCCTCCCTTCCATTTCCGAACAATCATACCAGAAGAGCGGGAGACACGCAAGTCTTATTGCCGAATTTCGTCTTTTTTTCCGGAATCACCAAAGGAGGGCCCGGGTGGGGGAACAGGTTGGAGGTTGTGTTGATTGACAACGTATGGGGGATACGATACAATAAAAACGATTTTTTTCTTGGGGCGGCGGGCTATCCGGCCCGGGACCGCCTGACAGATTTGAAAAAGGAGCGTCTGCCCGTGAAAAAGCCCTTTGTCACCCTGGAGCAGCTCCAGGCCATCACAGAGCAGTATCCCACCCCATTCCACCTGTACGACGAAAAGGGAATCCGGGAGAATGCCCGCCGCCTGTACCAGGCTTTCTCCTGGAACCCCGGCTACCGGGAGTTCTTCGCCGTCAAGGCCACCCCAAACCCCCAGATCCTGAAGATCCTGCGGGAGGAGGGATGCGGCGTGGACTGCTCCTCCCTCACCGAGCTGATGATGTCCGACCGCTGCGGCTTCCGGGGAGAGGAGATCATGTTCTCATCCAACGACACCCCGGCGGAGGAGTTTGCCCTGGCCTCCCAACTGGGGGCCACCATCAACCTGGACGACATCACCCACATCGACTTTCTAAAGGACACCATCGGATCCATTCCAAAGCGGATCTCCTGCCGATACAACCCAGGCGGGACCTTCACTCTGGGGGAGTCTGAGGAGGGCTTCCAGGTCATGGACAACCCGGGGGACGCCAAGTACGGCATGACCCGGGAGCAGCTGACCCAGGCTTTCCGCCGGCTGAAGGAGCTGGGGGCGGAGGAGTTCGGCATCCACGCCTTCCTGGCCTCCAACACCCTGTCCAACGACTATTACCCCGCCCTGGCCCGGATTCTGTTCCGGGTGGCTGTGGAGCTGAAGGAAGAGACAGGCTGTCACATCACCTTCATCAACCTGTCCGGCGGCGTAGGGGTGCCCTACCGCCCGGAGCAGCCCGCCAACGACATCGCCGTTATCGGGGAGGGGGTGCGCCGCGCCTATGAGGAGGTGCTGGTCCCCGCCGGGATGGGAGATGTGGCCATCTGCACCGAGCTGGGCCGCTTCCTGCTGGCACCCTACGGCTGTCTGGTCACCCGGGCCACCCACGAGAAGCACATCTACAAGGAGTACATCGGGGTGGACGCCTGCGCAGCCAACCTGATGCGGCCCGCCATGTATGGGGCCTACCACCACATCACCGTCATGGGCAAGGAGGACGCCCCCTGCGACCACAAGTACGACGTTACCGGGGCCCTGTGCGAGAACAACGACAAATTTGCGGTGGACCGGATGCTGCCCAAGATCGACATGGGTGATCTGCTGGTCATCCACGACACCGGCGCCCATGGACACGCCATGGGCTACCAGTATAACGGCCGGCTGCGCTCCGCCGAGGTGCTGCTGTGCCAGGACGGCTCCACCCGCCTGATCCGCCGGGCGGAGACCCCGGAGGACTACTTTTCCACCGCAGTGTGGGAGTGAGCTCCCCAGACCACAGATCGAGAGACAGGACCGCCGCGCGTGCCGCGGCGGTCCTGTATTTGAGTGCTTCTTGTTGAGGTGATTTTGTTGCATATCCTGACTGAACTCAGCCTGATCTTTGCCCTGTGCCTGGCGGGGGAGGGGATCGCCGCCCTGCTTCCGGTGGCCTTCCCCGCCAGCGTCATCAGCATGCTGCTGCTCATGGCCCTGCTCTTGACCGGCGTGGTCAAGGAGCGGCGGATCCAGACAGTCTCCCGCTTCCTGGTGACCAACATGGGGCTGTTTTTCATCCCCTCCCTAGTGGGGACCATGGAATATGTGGAGGTCCTGAGGGCCCAGGCCCTGCCCTTTCTGGCCGTTACCTTTCTGACTACGCCGGTGGTCTATCTGGCGGCCGCCTGGACGGTCCAGCTGCTGATGCGGCGGAGCAGAAAGGAGGCAGGGCGTCATGTTTGAAGCGGTGACTTCCTCCCCGTTTTTCGGGTTAGCCCTCACCCTGGGGTGCTGGTGCCTGGGGGTGGAGCTCCAGAGACGGACAGGACTGCTGATCTGTAACCCAGTGCTGGTGGCCTCCCTGCTGGTGATCGGGGCGCTGACAGTATTACGCGTCCCCCTGGAGTGCTACAATGCCGGCGGCGGGCTGGTAAAGCTGATGCTGGGCCCGGCCACCGCGGTGCTGGCCCTGAATATCTATCAACAGCGGCAGGTGCTGCGGGAACACTTTCTCCCCGTGTTGGCAGGGTGTCTGGCGGGCAGCGCCGCCAGCATGGGCTCCGTGCTGCTGCTGTGCCGGCTGTTCCGCGCCGAGGAGATGCTTGCTGCCTCCATGCTGCCTAAGAGTGTCACCACAGCCATCGCGCTGGGCATCTCGGAGAGCGGGGGAGGCATCCCCGGCATCACCGCGGCCGCCGTGGTCATCACGGGAGTGGAAGGAGCCATGCTGGCCCCTCTGTTTGCCAGATGCTTCCGCATCACCGACCCGGTGGCGGAGGGGGTAGCCATAGGCGCCAGCAGCCACGCCGTGGGTACCTCCAAGGCCCTGGAGATCGGCCCCCTCCAGGGGGCCATGAGTTCCATCGCCATCTGCGTGTGTGGGATCTTCACCTCAGTGCTGGCGCTGTTCTTCTGAAGAAGGCAGCGGAGCTGGACACAGAGAGGATAGATAAGAAAGCACAGAAGGGGGGGGGGGGGGGGGGGGGGGGGGGGGGGGGGGGGGGGGGGGGGGGGGGGGG
>NZ_JANGBZ010000027.1:0-36924 GCF_024462915.1 Clostridium sp. DFI.5.61 | reverse complement strand
TTACTGTCGCCATTATACCACTTCTTCCTCTCCCGTCCAATACTTCATTTCAATGGTCTTGATAGAAGTTTTTTATCCTGACACTGGAACACCAGGCTGGAGAGAAAAAAGCACCTTCCTCCGGCGTATGGGACAGCGCGGGAGGGAAGGTGCTTTTGGCAGGGAGGGATATCCTTAAGGTTTACGGATAAAGGCCTCGTACAGGCAGATGACAAATCCAATGACCCCCATAGCGCAAAAAACGAGGTAGGGGATCAGTAGCTCGTTGCCAAGCAGCGCTGCAAGGGTGCCCGTCATGCCGTTATAGGTATATTGATTTTGGGACAGATACAAGCTGAAGATAAGGTATCCGAGGCTGCCTGTCAGAAACAGCATAACGCCGAAATGGGATCTTTTCATAGGTGTCTCACTCCTCGTCCAGCTTGAGGACTGCCATGAAAGCTTCAGTGGGCAGTTGGACTGTGCCCAAGGTACGCATTTTCTTTTTGCCTTCCTTTTGCTTCTCCAGCAGCTTCTTCTTGCGGGTGATGTCGCCGCCGTAGCACTTGGCCAGCACGTCCTTCCGCATGGCCTTGACGGTCTCCCGGGCGATGATCTTGCCGCCGATGGCCGCCTGGACCGGGACCTCAAAGAGCTGGCGGGGGATGTTTTCCTTCAGCTTCTCGCAGATGCGTCGGGCCCGGGCATAGGCCTTGTCCCTGTGGGCGATGAAGCTGAGGGCGTCCACCTGGTCTCCATTGAGCAGCAGGTCCACCTTGACCAGTTCGCTGGGCTCATAGCCCTCCAGCTCGTAGTCCAGGGAGGCATAGCCCTTGGTGCGGGCCTTCAGGGCGTCAAAGAAGTCGTAGATGATCTCGCCGATGGGCATGGAGTAGTGCAGCTCCACCAGGTTGGTGTCCAGATACTGCATGTCCTTAAACACGCCCCGGCGGTCCTGACACATGGGCATGATGTTGCCCACATAGTCGGGGGGAGAGATGATGGAGACCTTAGCATAGGGCTCCCGGGCCTCCAGGATGGCGCCGGGATCGGGGTAGTTGTGGGGGTTGTCCACCCGCACCACGGTGCCGTCCGTCTTGGTGACCTCGTAGATCACGGAGGGGAGGGTGGTGACCAAGTCCAGGTCGAATTCCCGCTCCAGCCGCTCCTGGATGATCTCCATGTGGAGCATGCCCAAAAAGCCGCAGCGGAACCCAAAGCCCAGGGCAATGGAGGACTCGGGTTCGAAGGACAGGGAGGCGTCGTTGAGCTGGAGCTTATCCAAGGCGTCCCGCAGATCAGGATATTTGGAGCCGTCCTCGGTGTAGATGCCGCAGAAGACCATGGGCTGGGCCGGCCGATAGCCGGGGAGGGGGGCTGCAGAGGGACAGTCGGCGCCGGTGATGGTGTCACCCACCTGAGTGTCCTTTACGTTCTTGATAGAGGCGGTGAACCAGCCCACCTCACCGGCGGTGAGCTGCTGGCAGGAGTCCATGCCCAGGGGGCGGAGATACCCGCAGTCCAGCACCTGATAGCTGGCACCGGAGGCCATCATTTTGACCCCCATGCCCTTTTTCAGCGTGCCCTCCATCACCCGGAAATAGACGATGACGCCCAGATAGGGGTCATACTGGCTGTCAAAGATCAGGGCTTTCAGGGGGGCGTCCGGGTCGCCGGCGGGGGCGGGGACGTTCTGCACGATGTCCTCCAGCACAGCGGGGATGTTGATCCCCTGCTTGGCGGAGATCTCCGGCGCGTCCAGGGCGGGCAGGCCGATGATGTCCTCCACCTCGTGCTTGGCCTTCTGGGGGTCGGCGGCGGGGAGGTCGATCTTGTTGAACACGGGCAGGATCTCCAGGTCGTGCTCCAGGGCCAGATAGGTGTTAGCCAGGGTCTGGGCCTCCACACCCTGGGTAGAGTCCACCACCAGCACCGCGCCCTCGCAGGCGGCCAGGGACCGGGACACCTCATAGTTGAAGTCCACGTGGCCCGGGGTGTCGATCAGGTTCAGGGCATAGGTCCTGCCGTCCTCCGCCTTGTAGTCCAGGCGGACGGCCCGGGCCTTGATGGTGATGCCCCGCTCCCGCTCCAGATCCATGTTGTCCAGCAGCTGGGACTCCATCTCCCGCTGGGGGACGGCGTCACACAGCTCAATGAGCCGGTCAGACAGCGTGGATTTTCCGTGGTCGATGTGGGCGATGATGGAAAAGTTGCGGATCAAAGATCGGTCAGTCATAAAAGGAAACCTCCTTGGGAAGATCCACGGCCCCGTGGAAGCGGGGCGTGTGGGAAGAAGAGGGCTCTACTCCGATAGGATCAGCGGCCCCTATTTTACCGGATAAGGGTGTTCTCCGTCAAGGTCTCTTCCCGGGACTCCTCGGCGGAGAAGTAGTAGCGCAGGATGTCCGCCGCGATGCTGGCCAGAGTGGAGCCGCTGCCGCCCTTCTCCACCACCAGGGAGATGGCGATCTGCGGATCGTCATAGGGGGCGAAGCAGACGAAAACAGCGTTGGATTCCGTCTCGGCGTTCACCTGGGCGGAGCCGGTCTTGGCGCCCACCTGGACAGGAAGGTCCTGGAAATAGCGGGCCAGAGAGCCCTTCCCGGTGGTCAGGGCCAGCATCCCCGCTTTCACCGCATCCAGATTCTCCGGCTGGATGTCGATGGAGTCCAGCACCTCCGGTTCGTAGGTGTAAAGCACCTGGGAGAAGTCGCTGGATTTGACCTCCTTGAGGAGATGGGCAGAGTACCGGGTGCCCCCGTTGACCAGGGTGGCAATGTAGTTGGCCAGCTGGAGGGGGGTGAACTGGCTGCTCTCCTGGCCGATGGCCACCGACAGGGTGCTGCCCTCGTACCAGGTCTGCCCCATGGACTGAGTGTACTCCGGTCCGGCCATGACGCCGGTCTCCTCATACAGCTCGATGCCGGTGGGCTCCCCGAGGCCGAATTTGGCGGCAAACTCCTGGAGCCCCTGAATGCCCACCCGGCGGCCCACATCGAAGAAGAATACGTTGCAGGAGACCTCCAACGCCTCGGACACATTCACCAGGCCGTGCTTGCGCCGGTACTGGCGCCAATACCAGCACTGGGGGCCGTCGTCCTGATAATACGTGTAGACGCCAGTGTCCATGATCTCGGTATCCGGCTCAATGATCCCGCTCTCCAGTCCGGCGACAGCGGTGACCATCTTAAAGGTGGAGCCGGGGGCATAGACACCCTGGAAAGCACGGTTCAGGAAGGGCTTGAGGGGATCAGCGCTGTTCTCCGCCAAATCGGCAGAGTAGGTGGCCAGGTGATAGGAGGGGTAGGAGGCGGAGGCCAGCACCTCTGCCCGGTTCACGTCCATCACCACGCAGGCTGCGCCCTCTGTGTCCTCACTGGCCAGCTGGGGAATAGCCTGGGAGAGGATGTCCTCCACCTGCTTCTGAAGGTCGATGTCGATGGTGAGCACCACGTTGTCCCCCGGCTGGGGGGCGGTGGTCCACTTCTCGGACACCACCTTGCCGCTGGTATTCCGCTCCACCTCCCGGACCCCGGCGGTGCCCCGCAGGTAGGACTCGAAAGCCAGCTCGGCCCCCTCCTTGCCGACAGTGTCGTCCATCTCATAGTCCGGCGTGCCGTCCCCGTCCAGATCCAGGTCCTTATATGCATCCCAGTTCTCAATGGCCCCCACCCGGCCCAGCAGATGGGCAGCGTATTCGGTGTTGTAGGTGCGGACGGTGGCGGCCTCGATCTCCACGCCGGAGAGGCCCTGCTCCTTCACCTTAGAGATGAAGTCGATGTCTACGCCCTCCGCAAAGACATAGGGAGGCCAGCTGTTCACCATGGAGCGGTAGTACAGCTCGTACAGTACTCCGGCCACGGCGCGCATATCCGCGCCCTCCAACTCCAGCTGAAAGCTCTCCCGCATTTTTTCCAGCAGTTCCTCGGCGGTGGGAAGGGGGGCGCCCTGGGCCCCGTCGGCGGTGGGGTCATCGATCCACTTCATCTTTACCGCCAGCCGCCCCAGGCGGGTGAGGCTGGTGGTGGGGCTGCCCTCTTCATCGGTGGTGGGATACTGGAAGGGGGTGTCCGTGGTGTAGCGGAAGGGGGGCTGGGCGGTAATGGGGAGGGTGTCCTCCCACTCCACGCCGGCATCCCGGGCAATGCGGATCAGGGCCAGGAGGATGTCGTTGCGGTTTTTCTCCATGGCGTCGGTGTTCAGGGCGACCTGATAGGTGACCCGGTTGGAGACCAGCACCCGGCCGTACCGGTCCAGGATGTCCCCCCGGGCGGCCTCCACGGTCTGGGTCTCCGCAATGCTGTTCTGGGAGCGGGCCAGATACTCCGCCCCGTGGATCATCTGGGCGTCATAGAGGGAGGAGCCCAGCCCGAACAGAATGACGGCCAGCAGGAGGAGCATCCCCAGCCCCCGACGGTGAAATTGTTTTTTCTCCATGGCGCACGCCCCCTTTCAGAGCGGACAGGTCACGCCAGGCGGGTGCCCCCCACCCGGCGGAAGATGGATCGGAAGATGAGATAGACCAAGGGCATCCAGCACAGAGACCAGAGGAACTCCGGCACCGCCACCTGGAGCAGCGACTGGATGGGGGCGATCTGGGTGAACAGGCCGGCCAGCAGGCGGACGACCTCCTGCACGGCCAGGACAGCCGCGGAGCAGATCAGGCAACCCAGGAAGTTCTGGTTCAGGGCATACTGGGAGACGATGCCCACCAGGAAGCCGGCCAGCGCCATGCCGAAGACCAGCAGGCTGCTGCTGCCCGGGTAGGCCAGCGTCCAGAGCAGCCCCACCGCCAGTCCAAAGCCGGAGCCGGGAAGGGCCCCCTCCAGCACCGCCACGGCGGAGACCGCCAGAGGCAGAAGGGTGGGAGTGATCCCCAGCAGGGGATAGCGGCTGAGGACAAAGGCGTCCAGCACCCAGATGGGGAAGAGCCCCAGGGCGTAGATGCACCACTTATAGATTTGGTCTCGTCGGGTCACAGGGGCGCCCCCTTTTCGGAAAAGATCGGGAGAGAGACGGCAGGAAACGCGGCGGCGTCACTCCACGATGTCAAAGCTCTTGATGACAAAGACTTCCACCAGGCTGTCCAGGTCCACATCGGGCTCCACCACCGCGTAGCGGTTCATGCCGGAGGGGTCGGTGAAGACGGCCTCCACGGTGCCCACCACCAGGCCGGAGGGGAACACGTCCCCCTTGCCGGAGGTCACCACCTCGTCCCCTGCTACCAGCTGGGCACCGTCGGGCAGATAGCTCAGCTTCAGCTTGCCCTGGCTCATCAGGGTGAAGTCTCCCTCCAGGATCCCGGCACTGTAAGTGCGGGTGACCTGGCCGCCGATCTCGATGTCGGTATTGATCAGGGTGGAGACCTTGGACCAGTTCAGACCCACCTCAGAGACCACCCCCACCAGGGTGCCTGTCTCGGTGATCACGCAGTCATTGACCTCCAGACCCGCGCTGCTCCCCTTGCCGATGGTGAGAGTGGAGTCCCAGTTGGTGGAGGAGCGGGCGGTGACCTTGGCGGACTCAAAGACGAAGTCCCTCCGCTTGGCCTGCAGATCCAGCAGCTCCCTCAGCTGCTCGTTCTCCCGGCTGGCCTCCTGGCCCTCCCGGGCCTGCTCCTCCAGCTCAGCGACCTGGCGCTCCAGGTCCTGGATCTGCTGCTCCATCTCCTCATAATGAAAGACATAGGCACGCACGCCGTCGGCCCAGTCCAGCACGGCGCTCACCCCATTGCGGATGGGGGTGGTGATGAAGCCCACCGCGTTGGAGAGAGGGTCGGCGTTGCCCCCCATCACGGCGGACACGATGCCGATCAGCACCGACAGCAGCAGGGCGATGATCAGGAGCAGCAGGCCATTCTGCCGCAGAAAATGTTTCATGGACGCCCCTCCTGTCCTCCGGTGAGCACATCAATCCCCACCTGGCGCAGCATGCCGGCCAGCAGGCAGGTGGGCAGGCCAACCACATTGTGGTAATTCCCGTCGATCCCCTCCACCAGCACACAGCCCCGGCCCTGGATGCCGTAGGCCCCGGCCTTGTCCATGGGCTCGCCAGTGGCGATATAGGCCGAGATCTCAGACTGGGTCAGCGGGCGGAAGCGGACCTGGGTAGCCTCGTGGGCGGTGCGGCTGAAGGTCCCCCGCCGGACCGTGACCCCGGTGTAGACTGTATGGGCCCGGCCGGAGAGCAGGGAGAGCATCCGGGCGGCATCCGCTGGGTCCCGGGGCTTGCCCAGCACGGCACCGTCCACCGCCACCACCGTGTCGGCGGCAATGACCACATCGTCCGGCCCGGCCTGGACAGCCACCTCCTCCGCTTTCTGGCGTGAGAGGACCTCCACCAGCTGGGCGGGGGACAGGCCCGGGGAAGCGATCTCCTCCCCCAGGGCGGGGACGACTTCAAATTGTGGGACCCCCATCTGGGCCAGCAGCTCCCGCCGCCGGGGGGATTGGGAAGCCAGGATAATGGACATGAGAACACCTCGAAATTCCATGAATTGGAGCGCGGGGAGTCAGCCCTCCATCTGGGCGCTCTCCGGCCCTGACTCCAGGGAGCCGGTGACGTGGATGGAGTGGCCCCAGAACAGATCCCCGTCGTTGAACCAGAACTCGAACCCGCCCTGGGGCAGCAGCTGGATGGACTCCAGCTCCATGCGCTCCATGAACTGCTCCTGGGTGACCAGCGGCGCGCCGCTGTCCTCGTCCTCCTCCTCCCGGGCGTCCGCCGCCCAGTCGTTGGCCAGGGAGAGCAGCTCTTGGGCGGCATAGGAGCGCACCCGGTGGTCCCAGTCCGCCTGACTGGCCATCAGGGCCCGTCCGGTCTCCTGGGCGGAGGCCATCTCCTCCGGCACGCCCCGGTCGAAGTCCAGGGCGATCTCGCTGCCCAGCCAGTCCACGGTGGCCTCGAACCAGTCCACAGTGCGGTTCAGGGTGAAGGTGCCCAGCCCCTCCACCCAGGTGCTCACAGGCTTTTTCTGCTCATCCAGGATGGCCTTCAGGTCGGGGTCGAAGCCGGGCTGGGGCAGCTCCAGCATCAGCAGGCGGCTGCCGTCCAAAGAGAGCCGGGCCCGGCACTTGATAATGAAGTCCCGGGGCACCCGCTGGCGCAGATAGTCCATCAGACGGTCGTCGGCCAGGGCTACCAGGCGGAAGTCACCCTGGTGGATGTCAGGGCTGTCCTCCTCCATCCAGGCGGTCAGGCCGATGGAGGCGGTCCACAGCTTCTCCCCCTGGCTGCGCCCGCCGCCGAAGCCGCTGGCCCCGGTGACGGCCAGGATGTTCAGCTCCTCCGGCAGAAAGTCCTGGCCCAGGGCGCGGAACTCCTGGGGGACCTCCGCGGCGTCCTGCCGCGTCTGCCCCTCCTGAGCCCCCCTCTGCTGCCGCTGCTGTTCCTCGGGGATCTCCCCGCCCTTTTTTTTGAAAAATCCGAACATGGCCCAAACCCTCCTCTCTCAGCGGATCTCTATTTCCCGGTGGAGCCGAAGCCACCGGCGCCCCGCTGGGTCTCATCCAGCTGGTCCACCATCTTCACCTGGGCCTGGACCACCGGGACCACCATCAGCTGGGCGATGCGGTCAGCGGGCTGGATGACGTAGTCTGCGTCCCCGGAGTTCTGGAGTCCCACCAGGATCTCTCCCCGGTAGTCGCTGTCGATGACGCCCACGCAGTTGGCAGGGGCGATGCCGTGTTTGATGCCCAGGCCGCTGCGGGCGAAGACCAGGGCCACATAGCCGGCGGAGGGGAGGGCGATGGCGATGCCAGTGGGGATCACCGCCCGCCCGCCGGCGGGGATGGTCACCGCCTGGTCCACACAGGCATGCAGATCCATGGCGGCGGCGCCGGCGCTGGCGTAGAAGGGGGCGGGGATCTCTGTCCCGATCTTGGGGGAGAGGGCTTTGACGTTCAGTTCCATAATGATCGGCTCCTTTGCGGTCAGTTAGTATCAACAGTCAGATGGGGCGGTCCGGGGACGGCTCCTGGATGTCCACCGTCCGGACGTACCGCCGCAGGGGGAATTCCCCGTCGTGTCCCTCCCCGGAGAGAGTGCGGGACATGCTGCCCGGCGGGGCGATCCGGGTCACTCCGGCCCGGGCGAGGAGCTGGGTGAGGGCGGGCCGGTCCTGGGCCGGACAGAGCAGCCCCGCGGTCTGGAGACGGCCCTTCTGCCGCCTCAGGACAGGGAGCAGAGCCTTCTGGGGCAGACACTTCACCAGCACATTGCCGTGGAGGGGGGAGAGCTCCAGCTCCCGGTCCTCCCGCAGGGTGAGGGAGCAGCCCCGGCCGGGAAACAGGGTTCCGGGCAGCCGGTCGGCGGCGTGCTCCAGCCGGGTCTCCCAAGCGTACAGGCTCCCCTCCCCCTTCTCCCCAAGGGCAGCACGGAAGCGGTCCGCTGCCCGCTCCAGCAGGGGGAGAAAGCTCCGGCAGAAGGCCTCCCCCTCCCCGAGGGCGTCCGTGTCCAGAAAGATGACCTGGCAGGAGGAGCAGAGCAGTCCCCCGGTCTGGATGAGGTGCTCCGCCAGAGCGGAGAGAGCGTCCTCCTCTCCCTCCCACCGGGACAGATAGGCAAAGCTGAGGCGGTGGCCCCACTCCATCAGCTTGCAGCCGGGCGGGGCCAGCTGCCGCAGGGCAGTCACCGCCCCGTCGCCGCCCCACACCACCGCCCCGTCTGCCAGATCTGCCAGCCGTCGCAGGGCGGCGGTGTCCCGGGATGGGATCTGGAAGGCGTAGAGGAAGGGGGCCAGACGGGGCTCCTGCTCCGTCAGTAGCTGAAAGACGGCCAGGGAGAGCCCCTGGTCCCCGGAGGGCAGCTTCACCAGATTGATATTGCCGGTGAGCAGGCCCTCCACTGCGCTGAAGGCGGGCAGGCCGTCTACATTGCCGGCGGTGACATGGAACAGGGTGCCCAGAGGAACGGTCTGGGTGCGGCCGAAGGGCCGCTCCTGAAAGGAGTAGAGCGGGATGCCCAGCTCCACGGCCAGCTTGTATTCCAGGGCCTCCCGCCGGAGCAGGGGGCGGATGTGCGCCACCTCCCGGCGCCCGCCGGGACCGGCGTACCGGAGGATGAGCGGGTCCAGCTCTCCCCGGTCCAGCCGCTCCCCCACAGCCTGGAGGGCGGAGATGACGGTCTCCGGCTCCAGGGTCCGGCAGGCGCGGGTCTCATTGACCGCCTCCTCCAGCTCCTCCAGCACCTGGGACAGCTGGCTGTCCGGGAGCAGGCGTCCGTTGGCGAAGATCAAAACCCCTCCCCCTTTCCCAGCAGGTCCGCCGCGCCGGCGGCGCAGGTCTTGATGTCCCCCAGGCCCACCCGGCCCAGCAGGGTCAGGTAGGGGGAGGTCAGGCCGCACCCGCAGGCATCCCCCGGGGTGAGATAGCCCAGGTCGTCAGTGACCACGCTGGTGACCGGAGTGGCCCGGATGAGGGGGGAGATGAGGTTGACCAGCCCCACCTGTCCCATGGGCAGGGGCTCCAGGGTGGCCGGGTCACGGATCAGGACCCGGGAGTAGATGGGCACATGGAAGTGGTGCCTGGGGCAGGTGTTATAGAAGATGGGGTGCTCTACGGCGCCGAACAGCTCATGGATGTCCTCCTCCCCCACCCCCAGCACCCGCCGGACCAGGGAGTAGAGCACTGACTTGTCCACCTGCTGCTGCCAGTGCTGCTTCCAGCCCCCGGCCAGCAGGATCTTGGAACCGGGCCGCAGGCGCAGAGAGATGCCCAGCTCTTCCATCCGCTTCAGTCCGAACCAGAGATAGGAGGGGAAGCCCACGATCCGGGTGGGGAAGGGAGAGCGGGAGAACCGCTCCAGGGCCTCCACCGCACCGTCCAGGTCAGGGACGTAGCCCTCCCCCTGCCAGCGGAGGGCATAAAAGCGGCGGAGGGGCGGGGCGAAGAAGGTCATGCCGAACATGGTGCGGGTAACGCCGGCAGAGCTGCGCCGGTCTGGCTTGTAACCCAGCACAACATAGTTGGCGGGGCGGAAAGAGATGAGCCGGTGCCGCCAGCCCAGCCGGAGGACCATGGGGACCTCCGCCCAGATGCAGCCCAGGTCGAAGCCCACCTGGCTGAAGGTGCCGCTGGTCCCCGAGGAGGTGACCTTCATCACCATCCGCCGCCGGGGCATGGAGAAGAGGGCGTGGCGCTTGAAGAACAGGGTGGGCAGCATGGGCACCCGGACCAGGTCGTCCATGGTGCGCAGCTGGTCCGGGGAGAAGCCCAGGTGCTCCGCAATGGCCCGGTACTGGGGGCAGCGGGCCATGTGGAAGGCGCAGCAGTCCGCCGTCGCCTGGAGAAAGAGCTGGTCTGTGCTGGGCAGGTCATAGGGCCCGCGGTGCCAGAACAGGCGCTGCCGGCTGAACATAGGGGGGACCTCCTCTCCGCGTTCCGCGCTTTATTCTACCCCCCGGTAATACAGGCCCCGGGTGTAGTCGTTGGGCTGATAGCTGCCCCGGCCCAGGTAGCGCTCCAGCACCTGGACGCACTCCCGGGCGTTCTCGGTGGTGAACATCAGACGCCCTGCCCAGAGACCCAGGCGCTGCCAGTCTCCGGCCTTGTCCGCCAGGAACAGCTTCTTGGAATTGAGGATCTCATTGCGGCAGCCCGGGGCTTTCACCACAGGGAAGCGCTCCCCCTTCCGGTCGGTAAGGAGGTTCACGTTGGCACAGGTGTGCCGGCCGCTGTGGTTGTGGATGATGCAGTTCTCGGTGATCATCAGGGGCAGGCGGCCGTAGACCACCAGCTCGGTGTCCAGCCCCTTGGACAGGTCCCGGATCTGGGCCAGCTTCAGCTCAAAGGAGAGAGTGGCGGAGCGGAAGCCCAGGCGCTTAAGCTCCTTCAGCGTCTGGCCGTTGAATACCCCCAGACCGTAGTCCCCCCGCAGGGTGAAGCCCAGCTCCGCCGCCCGGCGGGCACTGTCCAGGGTGCCGGCCAGGGCGTCGGTCACCCCCATCGCCCGCAGCCGTTCCAGCTCCTGGAAGAGGGCGGGTGCCTCCCGGTCGGTGCAGATGCGGGGCAGCAGGGCGGCCACCCGCACCCCGGCCTTCTGGGCCTGCTCCACCACCTCCGGGTGGGCCGCCCCCTCCCCGGCGGGGAGGTAGAGGAGGGCGGGGGCGAGGCGGAGCAGCTCCGGGCTGACCTGTTCGGCGGCGCGCACAGAGAGGGTGTAGACAGGGGGCTGCTTCCGGTTCTCATAGCGTACCCCGGGGCGGAAGGGCTCGCAGCGGCGCTCCGGCAGTGCGGTGCGCTGCCGGCCCAGCTCCTCCAGAGCCTGCCGGCGCAGGGCGTTGAGGGCCGACAGGGGGAGGGAGAGCCCTTCATCCACGTGGACGGTGACCTTCTCACAGGAGAAGGGAGTCCCTCCGGTGCGGGAGAGCTGTCCCTCCACCTTCTCACGGGTCAGGGGGACGTTCACCGCCTCCTCCGGCACCGGGCCGGTGACGGAGGCCAGATGCTCCTGAGCGTCCTGGACGGCCACCTGGGCGGGCTCCCCCCGGCGGAGCATGGCGTACATCCGCACCGGCTCCTTCCGGTTCTCCCCGCTCTCATAGGTGGCCCGGGCCTGGGTGAACAGCTCCCGGGGCTCCGCCTCGTCCTGACGGGTGCCGAACATCTCCGGCCCCGTCTGCCCCAGAAAGTAGCCGTCCGTGAAGCCGTCCCGGGAGAAGGCGGAGCGCAGCTGCTCCAGCTCCTCGGCCGTGGGCTCCCGCCCCTCCCGGATGGCCCGGGCATAGATGCCAGTGACCACGGCCACATACTCGGGGCGCTTCATCCGCCCCTCGATCTTAACACAGGCCACCCCCATCTTCCTCAGTTCCCGGAGGTGGCCTGCCAGGGACATGTCCTTCAGGGACAGGGGGCTGCCGTCTGCCTTGTTCCCCCAGCCGTACTTCAGCCGGCAGGGCTGGGCACACAGCCCCCGGTTGCCGCTGCGTCCCCCGATGACGGAGGAGAAGAAGCACTGGCCGGAGTAGCACATGCACAGGGCCCCGTGGGCGAACACCTCGATCTCCACCGGAGAGCGGGCGCAGATGTACTCGATCTGGTCCCGGGACAGCTCCCGGGAGAGGACCACCCGGCTCATCCCCAGGTCGGCGCACTGCTTCACCCCGTCCAGGCTGTGGACTGTCATCTGGGTGGAGGCGTGGACCGGCAGGTCGGGCACCGTCTGCCGAAGCATCCGCAGCACCCCCAGATCCTGGACCAGTACCGCGTCCACCCCCATGGCGCTGGCCTGGGCGGCCTCCTGAGCGGCGCCGGCCAGCTCCCGGTCGGTGAGCAGGGTGTTCAGGGTGAGGAACACCTTGACGCCCCGCAGATGGCAATAAGAAACCGCCGCCGCAGCTTCATCCCCGGTGAAGTTCTTCGCGTTGCGGCGGGCGTTGAAATCCCCATATCCCAGATAGACGGCGTCTGCCCCGTTCTGTACGGCGGCGGTGACCGCCTCCATGGACCCGGCAGGGGCGAGAAGCTCCAGCATAAGGCACCTCCCGTAAAGATCCGCCCTCAGGCGGCGCGTCCGCAGGGAAGAGGGGCCCCCGTCCCCGGCGGGGAACCCCTCTCCTGCGCTTATTTGTGGTTCTGGAGCTTGAAGATCTCCCGCTTGGCCTCGGAGAGCTCCATTTTCAGCTTGGTGGCCTCCTCCAGATACTCCTTGATCTGGCGGCGCAGGTTTTCGGCGGCCTCCTGCTCCTTGAAATACTGGTCCGCGATGTTCATGGCGGCCAGAACGGCGCCGTCCGCCTGGGAGAGACGGCCCTGGGAGAGGACCTCCCGCATCTGGCTGTCCACATGGGCGGCCACCCGGCGGACATAGTCCTCGCCCTCGGCGGCTACCATGGTGTATTCCTGTCCCGCGATGGAGACGGTGATCTTGTTTTTCATCGTGAAGCCCCTCCCGGTCTCTGCTGTTTCAAGATGGCAATCATTATACCACAGAACAGGCCGCTTGAAAAACAAATTTACCATGAATTTTTTATTTTTTTGCCCTTGGGATTTTGGAGGTTTACGCCGGGGCGATTTTAGAGTAAAATGGTCGCAGACTTTTGTGGAAGGGAGGGGCATGGGATGACCGGACCTCTGATGCCGGGCAGCATCCTGTCCATGCCGGCGGCGGCGGCCGAGCGGCTGATCCGGCTGGACAGCGGAGACGCCGCCCTGCTGTATCTCTACCTGCTGGGCCACGGGAACGCCGCCGGCCTGAACTGGCCCCGGGAGCGGCTCCAGGGGGCGCTGGACCTGCTCTCCGCCCAGGGAATGGCGGGGGCGGAGGCCGCTCCGCCGCCCCCGGCACCCCCTGTTCAGGAGGCGCTGCCCCCCGAATACACCACCCAGGACGTCACTGCCGCCCTCCAGGAGGTGGGCTCCACCTTCTCCGCCCTGGCGGACGAGGTGGAGCGCCGCCTGGGCAAGCGGCTGTCTGCCAATGACCTGAAGATCCTGCTCACCCTGTATGACCACCTGGCCCTGCCCGGCGAGGTAATCCTGATGCTGGTCACCTGGTGCATCGAGGAGACGGAGCGGAAGTACGGGCCGGGGCGGCGCCCCTTCCTCTCCCAGGTGCGCAAGGAGGGCTTTGCCTGGTCCAGGCAGGGCATCGACACCGTGGAGGCGGCGGAGGCCCACCTGAAAAAGCTGGCTCAGCTGCGCACCCGGGAACGGGAGGTGCTGCGGCTGCTGGACATCCCGGCCCGCCCCCTGGTGGAGCGGGAGAGGACCTATATCGCCGCCTGGCAGGATATGGGCTTTGACAACGAGGCCCTGCGCCTGGCCTATGAGAAGACGGTGATGAAAAAGCAGTCTATGGACTGGGGCTATATGAACGGCATCCTGCGCCGCTGGCACGAGAAGGGGCTGCACACCGTGGCGGCCATCCAGGCCGGGGACGGCCTGCGCCGGAACCGGGGCGGGGCGCCGACCCAGGGGCGGACTCCTCAGCCCGGAGAGGAGCGCCGGGTGCGGGAGGACATGGAGCGGATGCGCCGCCTGATGGAGCAGATGAAGCGGGAGGAGGAATAAGAGATGTCATATGACCCTGCGGTCCTGCGCCGGGCCACCGCCCGGCTGGAGGGGGAGCGCCGCGCCCGGGAGGAGCAGCAGCAGGCCCTGCGGCGGGCCGCTTGTCAGCGCCAGCCCCGGCTGTCGGAGATCGACCGGCAGCTGCGGGGCACCATGACCGAGCTGTTTGCCGCCTCCCTGCGCCGGGGGGAGGGGGGCGCTCCCACGGTGGAGGAGGTGCGGCGGAAGAACCTGGCCCTCCAGCAGGAGCGGGCGGAGCTGCTGGCCCGCATGGATCTGGCGGAGGACGCCCTGGATGACAAGCCCGCCTGCCCCCTGTGCGGGGACACGGGCTGGAGGGGCACTGAGATGTGCCGCTGCCTGCGGGCGCTGTGCGCCCAGGAGCAGATCCGGGAGCTGTCCAAGCTGCTGGACCTGGGGGAGCAGTCCTTCGACACCTTCCGGATGGACTATTACAGCACCAGCTTCTGGCCCGAATGGGGCACCTCCCCCCGGGAGAACATGGAGCTGGTGTACGAGGTGTGTCTCAACTATGCCCAGAAGTTCGGCCGCTTCTACTTCAAAAACCTCTTCCTCAGCGGGGCCCCCGGGCTGGGCAAGACCTTCCTGTCTGCCTGCATCGCCCGCACTGTGTCGGAGAACGGACATTCGGTGGTGTATGACACAGCGGGGAACGTGTTCGCGCAGTTCGAGGCCCGGAAGTTCCTCCGGGACAGCGACGACGGCCGGGAGGCCCGGGACGAGACCCGGCGCTATCTGGGCTGTGACCTGCTGATCCTGGACGACCTGGGCAGCGAGCTGACCACCCAGTTCACCCAGTCCGCCCTCTACGAGCTGATCAACGGGCGGCTGGTGGGGGGAAAGCGCACCGTCATCTCCTCTAACCTGTCTATGGAGGAGGCTGCTGTCCGCTACTCCCCCCAGATCGCCTCCCGGCTGGAGGGGGAGTACCACCTGCTCCACTTCTTTGGGGAGGACATCCGGCTCCTGCGGAAGAAACAGCTTTAGAGAAAAAGACCGCCCAGGCCGGGAAAGGGCCTGGGCGGTACGTGTATCTTCAGCTTTTTTCCTGGAAGACGGCGCCGCAGCTGCGGCAGGTGACGGTGATCTTTCCCTTGCCCTTGGGTACCCGGAGCTGCTGACCGCAGCTAGGGCAGCGGAAATAGCGGTGCTCCTTGTCCCGGTGCATGGTGCGGCGGAGGTGGAACCAGTTGATGGCCGGTCCGGCCAGCTGCATAAACTTGGCGTTCTCCGCCCGCCGGCGGGGGAGATTGCGGGACAACATTCGAAAAAGTCCCCAGACGATCACAACGAGAGACAGCCAGTACAGGGGGAGAAAATTGGTCCAGATAGAAATAAAATAAAAGATCAGATACAGGACCAGCAGGAAAACATTGAGCTGGTCGCCGCCGTACCGGCCGTACATAAAGCGCTGAATGGCATTCCGGATCATGAAAGAGCCTCCTCTGGAAAGCGGGAACCGCCAATTTGGCATGTTGATATGATACCGCGGGAAATGGCGGCGGTCAAGGAACCAATCGTAAACAAAATGTAAACTGTCTTGCGCGGACGGACAAATTGGGCTATACTGTCGAAAAAAGGAGGGCGGCCATGAAGCGGATCGACAAGGAGAACTACTATCTGGACATCGCGGAGACGGTGCTGGAGCGCTCCACCTGCCTGCGGCGGTGCTACGGAGCCATCATCGTCAAGAACGACGAGATCGTTTCCACCGGGTACAACGGCGCGCCCAGGGGGCGGAAAAACTGCATGGATCTGGGCTACTGCACTCGGGAGGCCATGAATGTGCCCAGCGGAGAGCGGTATGAACTGTGCCGCTCGGTCCATGCGGAGATGAACGCCATCATCTCCGCCGCACGGCGGGACACCCTGGGGGCCACCCTCTATCTGGCCGGACGGGAGGCCAAGAGCGGCGAGCTGCTCCATGACGCCACCTCCTGCTCCATGTGCCGGCGCCTCATCATCAACGCGGGCATAGACCGGGTGGTCATCCGAAACACCGAGCGGGAGTACTCCGTAGTCCATGTGGAGGACTGGGTCCGGGAGGATGACTCCCTGCCCCAGCAGGTCTGAGCGGGAAGGCCCGGCGCGCCCATCCGGCGTGCCGGGCCTTTTTCTGCCCTCCGGGCGGAGCGGAAAATCCCCCAAGCAAAAAATATGAGAGAAATGCCGGCAAAATAAATAAAAAATTTGTCGAAATATGGGAGCACGTTATGAAAAGAGTAAAAATGTCTGACAATAAATTTGTGGTAAATGTGAATAAATCTTGACAGAGACCGCAGTTGCCTTTACAATATGAACAGGACACAAATGAAAAACATGGGGGAAGTTTTTCAGTTGTCGCAAGGATGCTCCGCCGCTGTGCGGCACGGCGCGCCTTGCGGCTCATTTTATGCCGAAAAGGCAGCCGCGGCGGTCCGCCGCAGGGAACGCAGGTTCCAAGATCTGAAATTTATGGAGGTGTAAAAACCCAATGTTACCCTATATGATCGGGGGCGTCGTGGCTGTGCTGGCCTTTGTGCTGGGCGGCCTGTTCGGATACCAGCGGCGCAGGGCGACGGCGGAACGGGAGATCGGCTCCGCGGAAGAGGAGGCCAAGCGCATCGTCAACGAGGCGTACAAGAGTGCCGAGAGCAAGAAGCGCGAGGCGCTGGTAGAGGCGAAGGAGGAGATCCTGAAGGCCCGCAACGAGTACGAGCGGGAGGAGAAGGAACGCCGGGCCGACCTGCAGAAGCAGGAGCGCCGGCTGCAGCAGAAGGAAGAGAACCTGGACCGCAAGACCGAGAACATGGAGCGCAAGGAGGAGCATCTCTCCAACCGTTTGGCCAAGCTGGAAGCCACCCAGGCCGAGGCGGAGGAGATCAAGCAGAGCCAGATGGAGGTCCTGGAGCGGATCTCCGGCTTCACCGCCGAGGAGGCCAAGAAGTATCTGCTGGATCAGCTGGAGGCCGATGTGACCCACGAGTCTGCCATGAAGATCAAGGAGATCGAGGCCCGCTTCAAGGACGAGGCGGACACTAAGGCCCGGGAGATCATCTCCCTGGCCATCCAGCGCTGCGCCGCCGACCACGTGGCGGAGGCCACCGTGTCTGTGGTCCCTCTGCCCAATGACGAAATGAAGGGCCGCATCATCGGCCGCGAGGGCCGCAACATCCGCACCCTGGAGACCCTGACCGGGGTGGACCTCATCATCGACGACACGCCGGAGGCCATCACCGTCTCCTGCTTTGACCCCGTCCGCCGGGAGATCGCCCGGCTGGCCCTGGAGAAGCTGATCCTGGACGGCCGCATCCACCCCGCCCGCATCGAGGAGATGGTGGAGAAGGCCAAGCGGGAGGTGGACGCCACCATCAAGGCCGAAGGGGAGCGCGCGGTCTTTGAGACCAATGTCCACGGTCTGCACCCCGAGCTGGTCAAGCTGCTGGGCCGGATGCACTACCGCACCAGCTACGGACAGAACGTGCTCAACCACTCCATCGAGGTCTCCCACATCGCCGGCCTGCTGGCCGCCGAGATCGGCGCCAACGTGGCCGAGGCCAAGCGGGCCGGACTGCTCCACGACCTGGGCAAGTCCATCGACCACGAGGTGGAGGGCTCCCATGTTACCATCGGCGTGGAGCTGGCCAAGAAGTACCGGGAGAGCGAGGGCGTCATCCACGCCATCCACGCCCACCACAATGATGTGGAGCCCAAGACCATCGTCGCCTGCCTGGTCCAGGCGGCCGACGCCATCTCCGCGGCCCGGCCCGGAGCCCGGCGGGAGAATCTGGAGAACTACATCAAGCGTCTGGAGATGCTGGAAGAGATCACCTCCTCCTTCCCCGGGGTGGAGAAGTCCTTCGCCATCCAGGCGGGCCGGGAGGTCCGCATCATGGTCAAGCCCGAGGTGGTCAGCGAGGACCAGATGGTGCTGCTGGCCCGGGACATTGCCAAGAAGATCGAGGACGAGCTGGAGTACCCCGGCCAGATCAAGGTGCATCTGCTGCGGGAGACCAAAGCCATCGAGTACGCGAAATAAGAGCAGGGCGCGCTTCTTTGGAAGCGCGCCCTGATTTTTGTCCCATTTTCAGAAAACTTTCATCTCTCTTTGACCTGCCTTTTATCGGCCTGTGCTATCCTGGACCTACAAAAGACGCTCCGGCATTGGGCGCCGGAGCGGGGGGAGGAAGAGAAATGGACCAAAGGACAGCGCGGCGTCAGCCGGCCCCGCGGCTGCGCACCAACCTGGACACCGATTTTTTGAAGCTGATCGCCATCCTGTCCATGCTGCTGGACCACATAGGGGCCGTGTTTTTTCCAGAGCACCCCGCCTTTCGCTGGGTGGGGCGGCTGGCCTTCCCCATCTTCTGCTACTGCATGACGGTGGGGCTGCTCTACACCCGGGATATCAAGCGATATCTGGGCCGGCTGGGCCTCTTTGCTCTCATCTCCCAGCCCTGTTACATCCTGGCCACCCACCCCTGGGACTGGCAGACGGAGTGGATGAACTGGAACATCTTCTTCACTCTGTTCCTCAGTCTGCTGGCCATGTGGGGCTTCCAGACGCGGCGGTGGTGGCTCTTTGCCGCAGCATTTCTGTGCGTCAGCCTCTTCAATTTTGATTACTCCGGCAACGGCATCCTGCTGATGCTGATCTTCTTCCTGTGCCGGGAGCGGCCGGGGCTGGGGGCGGGGCTCTATATCCTGTTCTGGCTGCCCGCCCTGTGGAGCGGGAGCCCGGAGGACCCCCGTGCCCTGCTGGCGGCAGGGCACGCGGTGGACTGGACCGCCTTTGCCCTGTTGGCGGCTCCCTTCATCTTCCTCCCCGCCCGGACGGGGATCAGGGTCCCCAAATGGTTCTTTTACGCCTTTTACCCGGCTCACCTGCTGACCATCGGCGTGATCCGGCTGGCCGCCGGGATATGAGGAGAAAGGGAGCGCGGCTGGCCTCGTTTTGGCGGGGGCGGCCGTGTAGACTGTCGATCAGCATTTCTGCACGGTCTCCGTCTCCCCGCCCTGCTGCTCCAGCACGAACCGCTGGAAGTTGCGGACCACAGGAGAGAGGTAGATCCGCTCGTCGCTGACCATGTAGATGCTCCTCTCCCAGGCGGGGCGGGCGATGGAGATGACTTTCAGGGGCAGCTGGTCCAGCAGGTCCATCCGGGGGACCACCGCGATGCCGAAGCCCCGGGCGGCCAGACCGGCCACCACCTCCATCTCCTCCGTCTCGCAGGAGATGCGGGGGCGGGCCTGGAGCTGGCCGAACAGGGCGTCCACCGTGTCCCGCATCCCGGAGCCCCTGGAGAAGGAGACGTAGGGGTAGGACAGGGTCTCCTCCAGATCGATGGACTTCCGCCCGGCCAGAGGGTGGTCCGGGGGCACCACCAGCACCAGGTCCTGACGGACCACCGGCCGGGCACTCAGCCCCAGCTCCGCCGGAGGCATAGAGGAAAAGACCAGGTCGTAGCGCCGCGCCAGAAGGCCGTCCAGCAGCTGCTGAGTGACCCCGGTGCCGAAGGTGAAGTGGATCTCTTTCCCTGGATTCTCCGCCAGGAAGCGGGCGGCCAGGTCGGGTATGAAGTCCACCCCCAGGGGGCGCACCAGCCCCAGGCGGATCAGCCCCTCCCCCTGGGCGCTGCGCCGCAGGGACTCCACCCCGGAGTCCAAGGTGGAGAGGGTGCGCTCCGCGCACACCAGAAACTCCTCCCCCAGCCGGGTGAGAGTGGTGTTGCGGCCGCTGCGCTCGAAAAGGGGGACCCCCAGCTCCGACTCCAGCTGGCCGATGGCGTGGCTCAGGCTGGGCTGAGTGATGAACAGGTGCTCCGCCGCCCGGGTGTAGTGGCGGGTGTGGGCCAGCTCCACAAAGTAGCGCAGATGTGACAGATTCACAAAGGACCCCTCCTTTGGGCCAGTGTACCATATTTTATAGAAAAAATCTATTTTTTGATAAAAAGAATTGATTTGTTTATTTTCCCGCCCTGCGCTACATTGTAGGTAAGAAAAACATGCGCTCCGGCGCGGGAGGATGACAATGATGGAAGAGAGACAGACGGTGCTCCGGGGGGAGCTGGCCCTTTTGCTGGCGGTGGTGATCAACAGCTTTGGCGTGGTGCTGATGCTCCGCTCGGGCTCAGGGATCTCCGCCATTTCCAGCGTGCCCTATGCATTTTCTGAGCTTTTTCCCCGGGTCTCCATGGGGACCTGGACCTATATCTTCCAGGGGCTGCTGGTGCTGAGCCTGATGGTCCTGCGGAAGCGGTTCGTGCCGGAGTACCTGTTCAGCTTTGTGGTGGGCTTCTTCTTCGGCATCATGATCGACTTCCACGAGCTCTGGATCAGCTGGCTGCCCCAGACCCTGCCTCTGCGGGTGCTGTACTTCTGCATCAGCTACCTGGTCATCTGTTTCGGCATCGCCCTGTCCAACCGCTGCAGAATGCCCATTATCCCCACCGACCTGTTTCCCCGGGAGCTGGCGGAGATCACCGGCACGGCCTACTCCCGGATCAAGATCTCCTTTGACGTGATCTGCCTGCTGACGACGGCGGTCCTTACCTTTTTTGGCCTGGGCCGGATCATGGGGCTGGGTGTGGGCACGGTGCTGGCGGCCTTCACCATGGGCAAGTGCATCGGACTCATCGGCGGGTG
The DNA here is from genome assembly GCF_024462915.1 of Clostridium sp. DFI.5.61. NCBI lineage: Bacteria > Bacillati > Bacillota > Clostridia > Eubacteriales > Clostridiaceae > Clostridium > Clostridium sp. DFI.5.61. The sequence continues at coordinate 16,291 of NZ_JANGBZ010000027.1, read as the reverse complement.
GATGGACCGCAGGGTGAGCTTTGTCTCTATCCTGAGCCGCCGTCAGGCGGCCGCAGCAGAGGAGGGCTGAACGATGAGATTCCCCACCATGTTTTCGCCCATTCAGATCGGCAGCGTGACGGTGCCCAACCGGTTCGTGGTGCCCCCCATGGCCAATAACTTCTCCGACCCGGACGGGTGCCTCAGCCAGCGGTCCCTGGCTTACTACGCCGCCCGGGCCAGGGGGGGCTTCGGGCTGATCACCATCGAGTCCGCTGTGGTCTATGAGCAGGCCAAGGGCGGTCCGCGGAAGGCCTGTCTCTTTGCCGACCACACCATCGACAGCTTCCGCCGGGTGGCGGAGGCCTGCCACAGCTATGGGGCTAAGGTATCCGTCCAGCTCCAGCACGCGGGGCCGGAGGGCAGTTCTGCCCTCACCGGCCACCCCCTGAAGGCGGCCAGCCCTGTCCCCGCCGCCTGCGGGCGGGAGATCCCCCGGGAGATGCCCAGGGACGAGGTCTACCGCCTGATCGAGTGCTATGGGGACGCCGCCCGCCGGGCCCAGCTGGCGGGGCTGGACATGGTGGAGGTCCACTGTGCCCACGGCTATCTGGTGAGCACCTTCCTGTCTGAGCGCACCAATCACCGCACCGACGAGTTCGGCGGCTGCTTCGAGAACCGGCTCCGCCTGCCCCGGCTGATCGTGGAGAACATCCGGCGCAAGACGGGCGGGATCATGCCCATCCTCTGCCGCATCAACGCCAGCGACGAGCTGGACGGCGGTCAGAGCGTCCAGGACGCCGCCGCGGTGGCCGCCTATCTGGAGCAGGAGTGCGGTGTGGATGCCATCCATGTCTCCCGGGCGGTCCACCTGCGGGACGAGTTCATGTGGGCGCCGGGACAGTTCCACGGGGGCTTCAGCGCCCCGCTGGTGGAGGAGATCAAGCGGGCGGTGACGGTGCCCGTCATCGCGGTGGGCCGCTTCACCGAGCCCCAGTACGCCGAGCTGCTGGTCCGGCAGGGGCGGGCCGACCTGATCGCCTTCGGGCGGCAGAGCATTGCCGATCCGGAGCTGCCCAACCGGGCCAGGGACGGGCAGCTGGAGACCCTGGCCCCCTGCATCGGCTGTCTGTTGGGCTGCGTGCCCAACATGCTCTCCGGCAGGCCCATCACCTGCGCGGTCAACCCGCTGGTGGGCCGGGAGCTGGAGTGGGGCCCGGCAGGGCAGAAAAAGCGGGTGGCCGTAGTGGGCGGCGGTCCCGGGGGACTGTACGCCGCCTGGGCCTGCGCCCGGCGGGGGCACCAGGCGGTGCTTCTGGAGCAGGGGGAGCAGCTGGGCGGCACCCTGCGCATCGCCTCCTTTCCCACCGGAAAGGGGCAGATCTCCGCAGCGGTGCGGTCCATGATCGTCCGCTGCCAGCAGGCCGGAGTGGAGATCCGGAACGGCACCCGGGCCACACCCGAGCTACTGCGGCAGCTGGCCCCCGACGCTGCCATCCTGGCCACCGGCTCCGGGCCGCTGATCCCGCCCATCCCCGGACTGGACAGCTGCGGCTTCGTCACCGCCCAGGACATGCTGGAGGGCAGGGCAGTGGTGGGCGCCGGGGTCCTGGTGGTGGGCGGCGGCATGATCGGCTGTGAGGCCGCCGAGTTCCTGGGGGAGCGGGGCCACCGGGTGGCGGTGGTGGAGATGAAAGAGGACATTGCCTCTGATGTGCGGCCGGAGCACCGCCGCTGTCTGTTGAAAAACCTCCGGGAATCCCAGGTGCTGGTGCGCACCGGCGCCCGGGTGGAGCGGTTCTACCCCGACGGGGTGGATTATGTCCTGGCCGACGGGACAGAGGGCTCCCTTCGGGGATATGACAGCGTGGTGCTGGCCATGGGGACCCGCAGCCGGGAGGAGCTGAGGGAGCGTATCGCCGCTTTTGTGCCCCAGGTCCTGGTGGTGGGCGAGGCGGCCAGCGCCCCTGGAAATGCCGTCCGGGCCACCGGAGACGCCCTGGATGCGGCGCTGTCCATCTGAGACGGCAGCTCTAAATAAGAGACAGCGCCCCCGCCGGGCAGAAAAGTCCGGCGGGGGCGCTTTGTGTACAGAGGCGGCGCTCGGAGGGGGGAGGCCGGAAAAGGTGCCGCGGCCAAACAGATGTTTGCGCTTTGGGGCAACATGCCGTATAATAGGAAAAACAGTGCCCCGGAAAGGGGAGGGAGGCGGGCCGCCGGGCGGCGGAGCTGCGCTCCAGGGAGGAGACGAACATGCTGCTTCACATATTGGCGGTGGGAGACGTGGTGGGCGAGGGGGGACAGGATATCCTGTCCCGCCGCCTGAGGGAGATCCAGGAGCGGGAGGACATCCACTTCACCGTGGTCAACGGGGAGAACGCCTCCGGGGTGGGCATAACCCCCCGGCAGGCCCGGGGCATCCTGGAGGCCGGGGCGGACGTGATCACCCTGGGCAACCACACCTGGAACCGCCTTCAGATCGCGGACTTCCTGGACAGCGACGGCCATATCCTCCGGCCGGCCAACTACGCCGGCCGGGTGCCGGGCCGGGGCTTCGGTGTATTCCGGGGACCGGCGGGGGTGCGCATCGGCGTGCTGAACCTGATGGGGCGGCTGGAGCTCAACTCCAACCTGGACAGCCCCTTCCAGGCGGCGGACCGGCTGCTCCGCGGCGCCCCCTGCGACGTGGTGCTGGTGGACTTCCACGCGGAGGCCACCAGTGAGAAGGGGGCTATGGCCTGGTATCTGGATGGCCGGGCTCAGGCGGTGTGGGGCACCCACACCCACGTGCCCACCGCGGACTGCCAGCTGCTGCCCAAGGGGACGGGGTTCGTCACCGACCTGGGCATGACGGGCCCCTACCGCTCGGTGCTGGGCATCCGGCCGGAGCACTCCATGAACCTGTTCCTGGGCGGGCTGCCCCGCCGGTATGAGGAGGCGGAGGGCCCCTGCAAGCTGGAGGCCTGCCGCTTCACCATCGACACGGAGAAGAAGCGGTGCGTGGAGGTGCGCCGGGCGGACCTCTGGGAGTGATGCCGGCGGACCGGCCCATTTTGAACGACCAAGAAAGGAATGGAACCATGCTGAAAGTGCTCCACGGGGCTGACTTCCATCTGGACAGCCCCTTTTCCGGCCTGAAGCCTGATGCGGCCGCCCGGCGGCGGGACGAGCAGCGGGAGCTGCTGGCCCGGCTGACCGATCTGGCCCGGGAGCGGGAGGCCGACCTGGTGCTCCTCTCCGGGGACCTGCTGGACGGGGACCTAGTGTTCCGGGAGACCGTCCAGGCCCTGGCCCGGGCCCTGGGAGAGATCCCCTGCCCCGTATTCCTGGCCCCGGGCAACCACGACTGGTACGGTCCCCAGTCCCCCTATGCCGCGCTGGAGTGGCCGGGGAACGTCCACCTGTTCACCGGCCCGGAGCTGGGGGCGGTGCGGCTGCCGGAGCTGGGCTGTACGGTGTGGGGAGCGGCCTTCTGCGCCCCCCGGCAGAGCACCTCCCCCCTGCGGGGCTTTCATGCCCCGGCGGAGGGGGTCCAGCTGGCCGTCCTCCACGGGGAGGTGGCCGCCCAGGGGGACTACGGCCCCATCTCGGAGGAGGACATCGCCGCCAGCGGGCTGGACTACCTGGCCCTGGGCCATGTCCACCAGTACAGCGGCCTGCGCCGGGCAGGGGAGACTTTCTGGGCTTACCCCGGCTGCCCCGAGGGGCGTGGCTTTGACGAGCTGGGAGAAAAGGGCGTGCTCTGGCTGGAGGTGGAGAAGGGGCGGACAGAGGCGGAATTCGTCCCCCTGTGCCGCCGGAGGTATCAGATCCTGTCCGTGGACCTGACGGGGCAGGCGGACCCCGCCGCCGCCGTGCTGGCCGCGCTGCCCACACAGACGGGGGAGGACATCTACCGCCTCCTCCTCACCGGGGAGCGGGGACTGGAGGGGCTGGATCTGGGGGAGCTGGAGCGGGAGCTCTCCCCCAGGTTCTGGGGCCTGACCCTGCGGGACCATACCCGGGCGGCCCGGGCCCTGTGGGAGCGGAGGGGGGAGGACACCCTCACCGGCCTGTTCCTCCGGGAGATGGAGGGGCGCTGTCAGGCGGAGCCGGAGAATGAGGCGGTGCAGCTGGCGGTCCGGTTCGGACTGGCCGCTTTGGAGCATGGGGAGGACGTGGCACTGTGAAGATCAAACGCATGACAGCCTCCTTCGGGGGGCTGGAGGGGGCGCGGCTGGAGCTGGGCCCCGGACTGAATGTGATCCAGGCCCCCAACGAGGGGGGAAAATCCACCTGGGCGGGCTTTTTGAAGGCCATGCTCTACGGCATCGATACCCGGGACAGGGACCGGAAGGGCTATCTGGCGGACAAGAACCGCTACCAGCCCTGGTCCGGGGCCCCCATGGAGGGGGAGCTGGTCCTCACCTGGCACGGGCGGGACATCACCCTGCGCCGGGGGCGTCAGGGGAACAGCCCCTTTGGGGCATTCTCCGCCGTCTACACCGGTACCGAGGAGCCGGTGTCCGGCCTGACCGGCGACACCTGCGGCCAGCTCCTGCTGGGGGTGGGGCAGGAGGTCTTTGAACGCTCCGCTTTCGTGGGCCAGGGGGGCTCCCTGGCCGTCACCTCCGTGCCGGAGCTGGAGCGGCGCATCGCCGCCCTGGTTTCCTCCGGGGAGGAGGACGTGTCCTTTTCCCAGGCGGAGGGGCAGCTGCGGGAGTGGCTGAACCGGAGGAAGGTGAACAAGAGCGTGGGCCTGATCCCCAGACTGGAGGGGGAGCTGGCCGAGACCGGGGCGGTGCTCTCCCGGCTGGAGGAGGCCAACCGGACCCTGTCCCGCCTGGAGGGGGAGAAGGCGGAGCTGGAGGGCAGGAAGACTGTCCTGGAGGCGGAGCGGCGGACCCACCGCAGGCTGGATGCCCTGGAGCTGGACCGCCGGTACACCCAGGCACGGCAGGATTTGGAGGCTGCCCGGCGGCAGGCTGACGCTTTGGAACGGGAGCAGGCCCGGTACGGCGCCCTGCCGGAGCGGGAGGAGCTGAAGCGGGCCCAGGGAGAGCTGCAATACCTGAAGGTGCTGGAGGAGGAGATACGCCAGGGTGAGGGGGCGCTGCGGGAGGCCGAGGAGGCCTATGAGCAGGCCCGGCGGGAGGCTCTGGACGACCGCTTCAACGGGATGAGCGGGGAGGAGGCCGTCAGCCGGGCGGCCGCCGACGGGGCCCTCTGGCGGGAGGCACTGGAGCGCGCCCGTAGGGAGAAGCGCCGCTTTCCCCTCCTTCTGAGTGTAGGCCTGGCGCTGCTGGTCCTGTCCGCAGCCCTGGGCGCCGTACTGGACGGCAGCTTCCTGCCCTGGCTCCTGGGCGGCGCGGCCTGCTGCGGGGCGCTGGCCCTGGCCGCAGTCCTGGCCCTGCGCCGGGCGGGGCGGGCCTCCGCCCAGGCGGACCAGGTGCTGGCCCGGTATAGGGCGGGCAGCGGGGAGGAGATCGCCGCCCTGGCGGAGGACTACCGCCGCCGGGACGAAACAGCCCAGGAGGCCTCCCGACAGGCGAAGGTGGTGCGGGAGACACTGGCGGACCGGAAAGCCCGGCGGGAGAACAGCCGGGTCGATCTGCTCTCCTTTGTCCACGCCTTTGCCCCGGAGGTGTCCGACCTGTTTGGCTGCTCCGCCGCCCTCTCCCGGGCCCTGAACCTGGAGGAGCGGCAGGGTCTGGCCCGGACCAGGCTGGAGGGGGCCAGAAGGCTGTTTGACGAGCTGGCGGCCCAGGGCGGGCAGGCCCTGGAGGCCATGCCGGAGGGCCTGACGCGGCCGGAGCGCCCCCCGGAGGAGACGGAGGAGCAGCTGGCGGCCGTCACCGCCGCCCTGGAGCGGGTGGAGCGGCTGAGGAGCATGGCCCTGGGGGAGCAGCGGGCGGTGGGTGACCCCGCTGCCCTGGCCGCCCGCCGGGAGGAGCTCCAGGGGGAGCTGGACCGGCGGAAGACGGAGTATGAGGCCATCAGCATCGCCCTGGATGCCCTGAAGCGGGCCAACACCCAGCTCCAGGAGCGCTTCTCCCCAGAGCTGAACCGGCGGGCGGGGGAGTGGATGGCCCGCCTGACGGGGGGAAAGTACGCTGCCGTCTCCCTCACCCGGGAACTGGAGGCGGCCGCCCTGGAGCGGGACAGCGTGCTGCCCCGGCGGTCCCTGGCACTGTCCCGAGGGACAGTGGACCAGCTGTATCTGGCGGTGCGGCTGGCGGTGTGCCAGCTCTGTCTGCCCGGGGAGGACCCTGCCCCCCTGGTGCTGGACGACGCGCTGGTCACCTTTGACGACCGGCGGATGGCTCTGGCCCTGGACGCCCTGGCGGAGCTGGGCCGGGAGCGGCAGATCCTGCTGTTCACCTGCCAGGAGCGGGAGGGAAACTACCTGGAGGGCAGGCCCGGGGTGACCCGCACCGCCCTGAGGGGAGGAGGCGCATGAGGGGAGCAATGGCGGAGAAGGAGCCGGGAAGGGGGCTGTTCGAGTGGCTCCAGACCCTGATGACGGCTGTTGTATGTATGGTGCTGCTGTTCACCTTTGTGGGCCGGGTAGTCCGGGTGGACGGCCGCTCCATGGACCCCACCCTGGCCCATGGAGAGCTGCTGCTGGTCTGGTCCATGGGCTATGAGCCCAGGGCCGGGGATATCGTCATCGCCAGCAAGACCACGGCGGAACCCCTGGAGGGGGAGGCCGTCGTCAAGCGGGCCGTGGCTCTGGCGGGGCAGACGGTGGAGCTGGACTACGGGGAGGGCCGGGTACTGGTGGACGGACAGGCCCTGGCGGAGCCCTACCTTCTGGAGCCCATGGCCCTGCCCCAAAAGCCGGAGATGCAGGGGACGCGGTTCCAGGTGGAGGCGGATTCCCTGTTCCTGCTGGGGGACAACCGCAACGGCTCCACCGACAGCCGGCACAGCGGGGTGGGCAGCGTGCACCGGGACTGCCTGCTGGGCCGGGCGGTGGCGGTGATCTGGCCCCTGGACCGCCTCCGGCTGCTGTGACGGGAATTTCCCTTGCAATCCCGGCCGGGAGCCGGTATAATAAGAGACCGATCAACACAGTGCGCTCCGCCCGTCGGAGCGGGAGGAGCTTGCCAATGTCGGAAGAATTTGAGGCCCGGGCCGGAGCGCCCCAGCAGCCCCCTCAGGAGGGGGCGGAGGAGCAGGAGAAGCTGCCCCAGGAGGAGCTGTTTTACTGGCTCCAGACCCTGGTAACTGCCATCGTGTGCATCGTACTGGTGTTCACCTTCCTGGGGCGCATCACCCGGGTGGTGGGCCACTCCATGGATGACACCCTGGCGGACGGAGAGCTGCTGGCGGTGTGGTCCCTGGGCTATGAGCCGGAGCAGGGGGACATCGTGGTGCTGAACAAGACCACTGCCGACTTCCTGGAGGGGGAGGCCATCGTCAAGCGGGTCATCGCCCTGGAGGGACAGACGGTGGACATCGACTACGACGCGGGCACAGTGGCGGTGGACGGACAGGTGCTGGACGAGCCCTATATTCTGGAGGAGATGCTGTGGCCCTCCTCCAGCCACATGCAGGAGACCCACTTCGAGGTGCCGGAGGACTCCATTTTCGTCATGGGAGACAACCGCAACGGCTCCACCGACAGCCGGCACGAGTGGCTGGGCGCCATTGATGAGGACTATATCCTGGGACAGGCGGTGGCGGTGCTGTGGCCGCTGGGCCGGATCGGCCTGCTGTAACGGGAAAATAAGCTGAGCGCGCGGACCTTCTGGCCCGCGCGCTCAGCTTATCGAAAAACTTCCCCCACGTGAAGCCTCGCAGAGTTCCGTCGCCTGCAGGCGACGGAATGAAATCAAAATCCGTCATTTCCGAGGACATGAGCCTCGGAAATGACACTTCTCATGGCGGGTGGGGCGACTATTTCGCATGAAATCGAGTCCCACACGCCATGCAGCCCTCTTCTCGAAAAAGGCACTTGTGCCTTTTTCGAGAGTCTCCAACGGGGGCCGCACGGATGTGCGGCCCCCGTTGGCCCTTTCTTTTCCCTGAGATCGATGGTAAAATAGCCCTGTGGAACGCCGGCGGGACTCCGGCGGAAAGGAGGCACGACTGATGCAGCATGAGATCACACAGGCCATCCCGCTGCTGGACGAGCAGGGGGAGCTGACCCAGCCGGGGTGGGCCCGGAGGCTGCTGCCTGTGTACGACCGCTCCAGGGTGAGGGGCGGCCCTCTCCGTCTGAAGGAGAGGGACTGCTATCTGGTGATGAACCGCCAGTGCGCCCTGGCCCTCACCATTTCGGACAACCGCTACATGGGGATGGACTCCATCTCCCTGATCGACCTCTGGGAGGGATGGCAGGTGACCCGCAGCCCCATGCGGCTCATGCCTCTGGGCGGGACAGGGCTGCCCCAGAGCTCTCTCCGGGGCAGCTGCGCCAGGGCCGGGCGGGGCTACGGCCTGCTGTTCCAGCATGAGGGAGAGGGGCGCACCCTCCACGCCCATATGGACCGCTTCCGGGACGGGCAGGCGCTGGACGCCCAGATCCTGCTCACCCAGGAGCCGGAGGAGTCCATCGTGATGTGCACGCCCTTTGAAAAGCCGGGGCAGTTCTATTTCAACCAGAAGATCAACTGCATGCGGGCCCAGGGAAAGGTCACTCTGGGGGACCGGGAGTATGTCTTTGACCCGGAGGACTCCTTCGCGGTGCTGGACTGGGGCAGAGGGGTGTGGACCTGCCGCGGCACCTGGTACTGGGGCTCCGCCTCCGGCATGGTGGACGGGGTCCCATTCGGCTTCAACATCGGATACGGCTTCGGGGACACCTCCGCCGCCACGGAGAACGCCCTGTTTTATGGCGGGAAACTCCACAAGCTCTCCCAGGTGACCTTCCATATCCCACGGAAGAACGGACGGGAGCACTACCTGGCCCCCTGGACCTTCGACAGCGACGACCGGCGCTTTCGGATGAAGTTCCGCCCCATCCTGGACCGGGCGGCCTGCCCCAGTGCCGGCGTGGTGCGGTCCGGCCAGCACCAGGTATTCGGCAGCTTCACCGGCACCGCGGTGCTGGACGACGGCACGGCGGTCCGGCTGAAGGAGCTTCTGGGCTGCGCGGAGAAGGTGGACGACCGCTGGTAGGCAAGATTCAGACAAATACGCCGCAAATTGAAACCAAAAGCCCGTCTTCTGTGTTTATAGGGGTGAAACGCGTTTCAGGGAAAGGATGTGACACCCATTCAGGAACAGGAGATGTGGCGGGCCCTGCGCCGGGGGGACCCCCGGGGGCTGGAGGAGCTGATGAGCCGCTATACCCCCTATGTGGCCGCGGTGGCCGCCCGGGTGCTGCCCGGCCGGCCCCAGGACTGGGAGGAGCTGACAGCGGACGTGTTCCTGTCGGCCTGGGAGCACCGGAAGGCGCTGCGCCCGGAGCAGATCCGGGGCTGGCTGGGAAAGGTGGCCCGGAACCGGGCGCTGAACCGCCTGCGGGCCAGCCGGGAGGTCCTGGCGCTGGAGGAGGACGTGCTCTGTCTGGCGGAGGACGGCCCCCAGCGCCTGCTGGAGGAGCGGGAGCAGGCGGAGCTGGTCCGGCGGGCCCTGGGAGAGCTGGAGAGGCCGGACCGGGAGCTCTTCGTCCGGCACTACTACTACGGCCAGACGGTGGCCCGGGCGGCGGAGGAGATGGGGCTCAACCCGTCCACCGCCAAGACCCGGCTCCGCCGGGGCCGGGAGAAGCTGAAGGAACATTTGCGGAAAGCGGGGTTTTGTGTTGAAGAAGCTGAAGATCTCAAGCCTGATGAACGAGTATCAGGATCAGGAGAGTGAGCCTGTCCCCCAGCCGGGACTGGTGGATGGGGAGCGGGTGCGCCAGCGGGTGCTGGGACAGGTGGCCGGACGGAGAAGACGGAAGCTCCGCCGGGCCGTGATCGCGGCCGTGGCCGCGGCGGCCTGCCTGGGCCTGGTGGCCTGGACCTGGGGAGAGAGGATCTATCAGATGGCCTCCGGAGGCCAGGTGACCATCGGAGAGGGCTATGGGTCCGTCACCATGTCGGACGGGAAGGGAGAAGAGGGGGAGCCGCTGGTGGTCTCTCTGGAAGCGGGACGGCTGTGGTTCGTGGCCGGCGGCGAGCGGACCGATATCACCGATCTGGTGGACGAGGACACCCCCTACGTCCACACCTACACCGACGGGGAGGGGGTGCTCCACTATTTCCTGGTGGGGGGCACCCCGGAGGACTACGGCTGGTTTGAAGGGCTGAAAGCCCCGGACGGCAGCGGCGGCGGCGCCGGTGTGCTGAGCAGCGTGGTGCCGGAGCCGGGAACCGTGGAGACGGCGGAGGAGCCCGGATGGTACACGGCGGGAACGGCGCAGGTCCAGGCCCTCTGGCGGGCCCAGCAGGGAAAATAAAATGGGAGAAGCGGGCGGCTGTCAGGCCGCCCGCGGCCTTTGTTTGGGGAGAAATGCCGGCCCACGGGCCGTGTGCCGTGGCTTCGGGCCCTGTATGGTGCGCACCCCTCCCGGCCCCTGTGCAGGGGCGAGGCCCAGACCCGCCCGGCCTTCTGGAGCGATTGCCCCCCTCATCCGGCACGGCATATGCCGCCCTGCGCAGGGGCTGAGGAGAGGGGCGCCGTTGTACGACCCGAACCGGCCGCCGGGAGAGCGGTATGGGGGGAGCACACCGGGCGGAGCTGGGGGCACTCACCGCCCTTGCATTTTCTCCAAAATTCTGTTATCCTCCATGGAAAGACTGGGTACAGAGAGGGGGCGGAACAGGATGGAGCAGCTGCGGATCACAGACACTCCGGCGGGGCCCATCTCCTATCTGCTCACCCGAAAGCGGGTGAAAAACCTCAACCTCCGGGTCCGGAACGGTCAGGTGAGCCTGTCGATGCCGCTGGGCTGCCCGGCAGAGGAGGCGGACGCCATGGTCCGGGCCAAATGCCGGTGGATCATCCAGGCGCTGGAGCGGCAGTGGGCCCCGGGGCCGGAGCTGCCGCCGGAGCCCGCCCGGCGGGAGTGCCTGCGGCTGCTGGGGGAGGCGCTGGACCGGGTCTATCCTCTGGTGCAGCCCCTTGGGGTGGCCTGGCCGGAGCTGAGGCTGCGCCGTATGAAGAGCCAGTGGGGCAACTGCCACTGGCGGCAGGGCTACATCACCCTGAACACCGCCCTGGCCCGCTGCCCGGAGACCCTGCGGGACTATGTGGCCCTCCATGAGCTGGTCCACTTTGTCCACCCGGACCACGGGCCGGGCTTTTACGGGCTGATGGACCGGCTGATGCCGGACTGGCGGCAGCGGCGGAAGGAGCTGCGGCGCTATGGCGGGGCACTGGCGGGATGACGGCCCCCTCACCCCGGCGCGGCGGGGGGCTCTGGTTGTACGATCCCGTGCAAATAGGGCCCCGTAACAGTAACAGAGATAGTAATGGAAAAGAAACAGTTATCTCTGTAATAGGAACAGTCAGTGCGGCGCCGCGTGCGCTGGTGAGAGAAAGAGAGAGCGGTTTTTTAAGGGATGCGTCTCCGGACTCCCCCGTCCGGAGGTTTCTTTTCCCTTTGGATTTATCGAAAAACAATAAAAATATATTGACAATCGTGTTTTGAGGTGGTAGGATATGGGCAATTACAAAGGAGGGAGCCGCGCTCATGGAACACAACGTGGTCGTCCGCATGGCCAAGGTCCTGTATGGGATGGTGCTGGCGGTATTTGTCTTCAATCTGCTGGTCCTGCCTCTGGTGCCGGGCTATACCATGATGGCCTATGAGGGGATGGGGATGGGACACCCCAGCATCAGCTCCCTGATGGGGACCATGCGCTCCCTGCTGGGGGCTGGTGTGCCCGCATGGGAGATCCTGGTGGTGCGGCCCCTGGCCATGCTGGGAGGCGACTGGTCGGGGTACGGGCCGGAGGTGTGGTGGAGCGCGGCCTTTTTCCTGGGCTGCGGCATCTGTACCGCCGTGCTCCTGTGGCAGGCCCGGTGCATCCTGTCCACGATCATCGTCCAGACTCCCTTTCAGCGGTCCAATGCCCGGTCCATGAAGCGGGCGGCGGCCAGCTGCTGGGGCATCGCCCTGCTGGCGGCAGTGCGGATGGCGGTGTGGTTCCTGCGGCTGAGGAGCGCAGCCCCGCTGTTCACCTTCACAGCCTTGTTCATTCCGGTGTCGCTGATGGCGGGCCTGCTTTTCCTGGTGATGTCTGCCCTGTTCCGCCAGGCGGCGGAGCTGAAAGAGGACCAGGACCTGACCATCTGAGGGGGCGGAGCATGAAGATCGTAGTCAACCTGGACGTGATGATGGCCCGGCGCAAGATGTCCCTGGGGGAGCTGGCCCAGAAAGTGGACATCACCATGGCCAACCTGTCCATCCTGAAGAACAACAAGGCGAGGGCTATCCGCTTTTCCACTCTGGAGGCCATCTGTGCCGCCCTGGACTGCCAGCCCGGGGATATTCTGGAATTCGTGCCGGAGGAGGGAGACCGATGAAGGCGCTGCCCATTCTGCTGGTCCTTCTGATGCTGTGGAGCGCCATCTGGAGGCCCGGCCCGGGGGACTATGTGGCCCGGGAGCTGGAGCTGGAGCTCCCCACGGCCCAGACAACGGACACCTATGACGACCACGGCGGCTTCCACGGGGACGGCCTGCTCCACACGGAGCTGACCTTCTCCCCGGAGGACGGGGCCCGGGTGGAGGAGGCGGTGTCCCACCATCCCTCGGGCAGGTGGAACCCCTTCCCCATGGACGACAAGATGGAGTCCTTCCTCTACCGGGGCGGGGCGGCGGAGCTGGCGGGCTGGACGGTGCCGGAGCACGGATGGTGGTATCTGCTGGACCGGCAGGAGGACCGGGAGGGCAGCATGTTCCAGCGGTCCTCATTCAACTACACCCTGGCGGTGTACGACAGCGCCGCCGCCACCCTGTCCTATCTGGAATTTGACACCTGAGGAGGGAGAGCGGGATGGAGCGGAGGGAAAAGAGGGCGCTGGCCTTTCTGCTGGCCGCCTCGCTGCTCTGCCTGGCCCTGGTGGGCCTGGCCGCCGGGGACCCTCCGGCGGAACGGGCGGAGGCCCTCTTCCGGGCCGGGCGGGAGGAGTTCGACCGGGCGGCGGCGGAGCTGCTGGCGGGGAATGGGCCGGCGGAGCTGCCCCGGGGCGTGACGGAGGTCACCCTCTACCCGGCGGGGGAGGGGCGGGTCCAGACCGTGGAGTTCCTCTGCGGAGGCTGGGGGGTGGGCCCCTCCACCAGCTATTGGGGGATCAGCCATGTGCCCTCAGACGTCCTGACAGGCTTCCAGGGGGCGGCGCTGTCGGGCTGGGAGCCCTGGGACGGCGGCTGGCTCTGGAGAGAGGCGGGGGGCGACAACCGCTGCTTTGTGCGCAGGCTGGAGCCCGGGTGGTTCTGCTTTGAGATGCGGTTCTGACCGCTCCAACGGCGCGGCCCGGTGTGCGTTTTAAGGTAACATAAATTATAATATGGTAAACTCTGGAGGAAACACATGCCTGTGGTGATGCTGCTTTTGATCCTGATGCCCCTGACCATGGCGGGGGAGCTGTGCATGCTGTGCCAGTGTCTGTTTCTGGGGCGGGGCCGGGCGCGCCGAAGGCTGGCCCTTCTGGCCGGGGCCGTCCTGCTCCTGCTGGCGGTCTGGCTGGGGGGCGGCGCCCTGCTGGAGACGGCGGGCCTGGGCTGGCGGCGGTGGGTGTCCGGCGGACTGGTGGCGGCAGCTGCCATCGCCGCGGCTGCGCTGGCCCTCCTCCTGCCCCGGGAGCTGCATACGCTGCTCCCGGGGGCAGAGAGCCTGGGCAGGATCTGCTCCTATCTGACTGTGCTTGTGCTGGCGGCCTGTCTTGGGCTGCTGTCCATGCTGGGGCTGTGGAGGGATCGGGTCAGGGAGTGGGAGGGGCAGACCGTGGTGGCGGAGTACAGCGGCATTTTCCGGGAGACTGGATACCGTTATGTAAACTGGTTCGTCCACGGGGAGCAGGTCTATGTGTGGGAGGACTGAGACAGTGGAGTGGCGGCGGATGGTCCGGGCCCTGGCGGGGGCGGCGGCGGTCCTGACAGTCCGGTACGGGGGCGGCTTCCTGCTGGCGCTGGCCGGCCTGGGCTGGCGGTGCTGGGTCCGAAACCTGATGGTGCTGGTACTGTGCGTCCTCCTCTTCCAGGGGATCTGGTATGGGCTCCAGGTACTGGGGGAGCGCCCCCGGGTCCGGGGGCGCTGGCCGGAGATCGTCCTGGGTCTGGCCGGCGGCGCGGCTCTGGTGGGGCTGGCGCTCTTCCTTCTCCTGTTCGTCTTTTTCCTGCGGGATTATGACCGAGTCAGCGAGTGGGAGGGACAGGCTGTGGTGGCGGAGTACAGGGGAATCGACCGGGGGAGCCATCAGTGCCCCAGGGTCTGCCGATATGAAAGCTGGCTCCTCCGGGGGGAGGAGCTGGGGCCCGGGAGGTGACGGGGATGGACACTGTGAGCTGGCTCAGCTTTTTTACCGCCTCCGGCCTGGGGGCGGCCCTGGGGGTGCTGTCCCTGACGGCGCTGGGGGCCTGCCTGTATCTGAGAGCCCCAGGGCAGAGGCGGCTGGCCATCCTGGCCGCGGCGCTGGGCTGTGTGCTGGTCCTCCAGTATGGGGGCGGTGCCCTGCTGGAAGAACGGGGGCTCTTCTGGCGGGGGTGGGTCCAGACCGCCCTGTCTCTGACCGGGGGCGGGCTGGCGGTCCTCCTGCTGGCAGGGACCATCCGGGGCCTGGGGGCGCTCTGCCTGGGGAAAGACTGGGTGACAGCGGTGTGCGTCCTGGGCTGTGCGGCAGCCCTGCTGGGGGCGGCCGCCTGCGCCGGAGCGGGGCTTGTGGGAAGCGGCGGGAGAGAACAGGTGGTCCGCCTGGCGGGAGAGACCCTGGTGGTCCGGGATGCGGATCTGCTCCACCAGGTGGGATGGCGTTATGTAAATTTGTTCGTGCATGGAGAGCCCCTGGCCTGTTGGCGGGTCTCATAAAAAGAGAGGAGGAACACAGCGATGAACGCAGCGGAAATGAAGAGGGCGGCGGGCCGGGCTCTGGAACTGGGGCTGACGGCAGTGCTGACCGTCCCCGTGGTCCTGGTCATACTGGCGGCCGCGGCGGCGGTGGTGTGGCTGTGGGCGAGCCGTATGCTGCCCCAGCCGGTCTATGAGCCGGAGACCTTCACCCAGGCCCGGTGGGAGGAGCTGGATGACCGGGGCGTGCTGGTAGACAGCCTACTGGAGCAGTACGACGGGCTGGAGGGCATGGACCTGGCGGAGGTGCAGGCCCTGCTGGGGGAGCACCCCTATACCCGGGAGGACCCGGAGGTGGGGATGTACCGGGACGGCTACTACATCGGCGCGGGCCGGGAGAACAGCGGCCGGGAGGAGGTCATGGTGCTCCAGTTCCGGGACGGGGAAGTGATCCGGGTGGAGTTTGAAGACGCCGGCTGACCGGAGGGGGCGCCTTCCGCCGGACCGGTCCAATGGGACGGAGGGGCAGGCCCCGCCCCTACGCAAAGACCGAAGGCATCCCGCAGGGATGACTTTGGGAAACTGCCCCCAAGGTTGTCCCTCGGGGGAAGGGTGGTGCGGCGCTGCCGTGTCCCCAGTCCAAAGCCTTCCCCCCTGGGAGGGGAAGGTGGCGCGGCGGATGCCGTGACGGATGAGGGGCCTTCCTTCCACGCCACAGCCACCGGGCGGGACCCTTCTGGGTCATTCTAGGGGCAGGCCCCGCCCTACACAGAGGCCGGAGGGCGGTGCACAGGGCCCGATGGGGGAATTGGACCCTGCGGAGAAAAACGGGCCCCGAAGAAACGGCCGCCCCTTTGGGGGAGACCTATGGGAGGACAAAAGCTCCAGGACACAGAAAGGACGAATGAAGTGGGGGACGGATGGATGAACTTGGGGAGCCTGCTGCTGGGCCTGACCGCCTGGGGCATCCCAGCGGTGTATTTCTCCCGGAGAAAGCCGGGCGGGGACCGGGCAGGGCTGGCCTGTCTCCTCAGCATGGCGGCCTGCGCCGGGGCCCTGTTTTTGCAGGTCCTCTACAACAAGCATCTGGTGGAGCTCCAGGACTGGTCCGCCCTGATGGACACCAGCGGAGCGGTGGCCTGGGTGTCCGCCCTCCTGCTGGCGGTGACGCTGATCCTTGACCTGTTCTGCCTGTGGGCGGAGGGAAAGCTGAATGGGGAGGAGCGGGGCAAGGGCGGCCCGGAGGAGCCGGAGATACGAAGGGAGGCGTGAGGCGGCGCTCTGGCCGCCCATCCCGCGCCGCCGCTCCCATGAACAGAGAGAAAAAGACTGACCTGCCCAATGTGGGCGGGGTCATGGCATTCTTCAACGGAGGCAACGACCTTG